>CALGKS010000466.1 GCA_937930475.1 uncultured Collinsella sp.
GAACTGGTCGGCATACGGCAGCACGCACGACAGGAATGCGGCCTCGTGGGCGTTGGGAATCACGTCGGCGGCGTTGGCGTAGATCAGCAGCGTACCGAACAGGCCGAAGGCCACGCCGGCGGTGCAGACCATCGCATACTTCCAAGAAGCCTCGAGGGCCGTCTTGTTCTTGTAGATACCCACGAGGAACACGGTGGAAAGCGTGGTTGCCTCCACGGCGGCCCACGTAAGGATCATGTTGTTGGACAGGCACGCGAGCAGCATGGTGAACACGAACAGGCTAAACAGCGCAAAATACTGCTTGGCGCGCTCGGCGGACATGGAGCCCTCCTCGATATCGGCCTTTACATAGGGCAGCGAGAACAGCCCCGTAAGAAAACCGATAAAGCCGATGAGCAGCACAAAGATGGCGCCCAGCGAATCGAGGTGGAACCACAGGCCAAGAGCGCTCGCGGTGTCGCCGCTCATAAGGACGTCACCGGCCGTCACAATCGACAGCACCAGGACGGCTGCGACGGAGACCAGGTTGAGACCGGCAAACACGTTATAGGACGTGTTCTTGGGCAAAAAAGCCATGACCAGCGAGAACACCAAAGGAGTCGCGAGCAGGGCGAGAATCAACGTTTCCATGGACTACCCCCTCAGCTCGGACAGGTCGCGCGCATCGAGCGAGTGGGAGTCGTCCCAAATGCGACGCACGACGATGGACATGATGATGACGGCAAAGATGGCGTCGGTGGCGATACCGATCTCGATGATCTCGGGAGCGGTGGGGGCCAAAAGCGCGAGCGTAACGTGGCTGCCGTTTTCCATAAGGCAGTATCCAAAGATCTGCTTCATGATGTTGCGCTGCGAAATGATGCAGGTGAGGCCCACAAAAAAGTGAGCGAAGCTAATGGCAAGCGCAGGCGTTGCGACCTCGGCCGTGGGCAGGCTGATCTGCGTCACGACGGCAAAGCAGATCGCGACCTCCACGGCGATGATGCAAATGGCCCACGCGGGCTTAAGGCCGGCCTTGAGCGATGCGTCGCTCGGCTCGCCCATCTTCTTGTATGCGCGGTTGAGGATATAAGGGACCAGGACGACCTTGGTGATAAAGGCAGATCCAGCCCACATAAGCAGCTCCTGCGCACCGGTGGTGGCACCGAGCGTAGCGAGCAGTCCCACGAGCACCAGCGACTGCACCGCATACCAGCGGATGGCATGTTTGATGTTCTTGGAAACAACCACCATGGTGGACGTGACGATCAGAAGGCCGCCAAGGATGTTGACGATCGAATAACCCATGTCGTTCTACCTCCTAACCGATCCAGCTGGCCGAAAGCGGGCCGCTGACAATGACCATGATGATGAGCACGATGAACACGAACGCCATCGCGCGGGGAAGCGGGGCTCCCGAAGCGACCTCGTCGCTCGGCTCGCCGGGCAGGCAATAGCCCATCCACTTGAGGAACCAGGCAAAGGTGGCGACGGTCTCGGCGACCATGATGCACACGAGCACCAGGATCGCAACGTTGCCGGCGCCCACAGAGAAGCCGCCGGCGATGATCTGGAACTTCGAGAAGAACGTGTTCATGGGCGGCACGCCGGCAATGGCGAGTGCCGCGACACCAAAGCCCACGCCCGAGATCGGGTACTTCTTCACGATGCCGCGAAGCTTGGGCAGCATACGCGTGCCGAGCGTAAAGGAGAACGAACCGGCGATCAGGAAGAACAGCGTCTTGGCGAAAGCGTGGTTAAAGATGTGGCACACGGCGCCATCAAAGGCCAGCTGGCTGCCAAAGACCGAAAGGCCCAGACCAAAGAACACATAGGAGAGCTGGGCGATCGTGGAGAAGGCCAGCAGGCGCTTCATGTCCTTTTGCGGCAGGTACATAAGGAAACCAAAGAGCATGGTAACCATGGCGTCGATAATGGCGACCCAGCCCACGATCTCGGGAATCTCGCCGGCAGAGACGAGTGCACGCGCGAACACGCACACGCCGACCTTGACCATCGAGGCACCATGCAGGTAGGCCGAAACAGGCGTCGGCGCCTCCATGGCCGAAGGCAGCCACATGTACATGGGAACCTGTGCGGACTTGGCCCAGGCCGCAAACAGCACGAGCAAAAGGACGATAGCCTTGAGCTTGGCGTCGAGACCGGCAATCGCGGTAACGGCGAAGGTACCGGTGTGGGCAAACACGATGGCGGCGCCCAGATACAGGCCGAGCGCACCGATATGCGTAATGATCAGGGCCTTCATGCCGGCCTTCTTGGCCGTAGGCGTCATGTAGTAGCTAATGAGGCCCCAAGAGCACGCACCCGTGATCTCAAAGAACACGAGCTGGCCCAAAAGGGTCGAGCTGTACACAAGGCCGGCCATGGCGCCGATGAAGGTCGCGAGGTACGCGTAGAAGCGACGACGCGGTGCGTCGGGATGCTCACGGTTGTTCTCGCTCATATAGGGAATCGAATAAATCACGACAAGCAGGCCGATACCCACAAAGGCGGGCGCGAGCAGCGTGCTCATGCGATCGAAGGTGAATCCCATGACGAGGGTCTGCCCAAACGAGATCAGGGGGACCTGCGTGTCGGGCATGCCGGCGCCAGCGAAATTCGCGGCGAGGGCGATGGTGCAGGCCGTCGAGACGGCGGCACCCAAAACGCTGAACCACTTGGCGTACGGACGGGGGAACAGGGCGACGAGCACCGAGGCCACCATCGGGGCCGCGATAGCGAC
>CALGKS010000467.1 GCA_937930475.1 uncultured Collinsella sp.
GCTCTGGCACACGTTGTCCTTGAGCTCCACCGTGTTGCCAAAGGCAAAGAAGCTGTCGTGCAGGCGCGGGGCGTCGGCAGCCCTGGCCTCGACAATGTTACGCACGGGCTCCAGCGGCTCGTAATCGATCTTTACGAGCTTCTTGGCCTTCTCGAGCGTCGCCTCGTCCTCGGCAACCACCAGCACGATGGCATCGCCCACGCAGCGGGTGATATCGCCCTGGGCGATCATGACGTCCCAGTCCTGGATAAGGTGGCCGACCTGGTTGACCGGCACGTCCTCGGCGCGCAGGATGCCCACCACACCGGGCAGGGCCTCGGCCTTGGAGGTGTCGATGGAGAGCACGCGGGCGCGCGGATACTTGGAGCGCACGGCGCTGGCGTAGGTCAGACCCGGCTGATCGAGCTCGTCGATGTCATCGGGATACTTGCCCTCGCCGAGCACCTTCTTGCGCACGTCGATACGGAAGGCGCGCTTGCCCACGCCGTAGTCGTCGCCGCGCTCCAGGTCCTCGTCGATCTGCTTTTCGCCGCGGAGCACCGCAGCTGCCAGCGAAATGCCCTCGATGATCTTCTTGTAGCCGGTGCAGCGGCAGACGTTGCCGCGGATGGCGTACTTGATCTGCTCCTCGGTGGGCTCGGGATCCTCGGCGATCAGCGCCGCACCCGCCATGACCATACCGGGGATGCAAAAACCGCACTGCACGGCGCCCACGGCGCCAAAGGCGTACACAAAGGCCTCGCGCACGTCCTCGGGCAGGCCCTCGACGGTCACGATGTTGCGACCGGCGGCAAGGGCGGTGGTCAGCACGCACGCCTTGACGGCCTCACCGTCCACGTGGATGGTGCAGGTACCGCACGCGCCCTCGGAGCAGCCGTCCTTGGCGGAGTGAATGTGCAGGTCGTCGCGCAGGTAGCGCAGCAACGGTTTGTTTTGGGTCGTCGTGCGCTCGACGCCGTTAACGGTAAAAGTGAATTCCTGTGCCATGGTGATTCCCTTCTACACGCCGGCGGCAATGCCGGTGCGGTCGTGGATGGCGCCATGCGGGCAGACGACGGCGCACATGCCGCACGACAGACAATCCGCGCCATTAATATGGGCGCAGTTGTCCTCGATGCGGATAGCGCCGGCAGGGCACTTTTTGGCGCACATGCCGCAACCGATGCAGCTCGTGTCGCAGATCTTGCGGGCGATGGCGCCCTTATCGGTGTTGTTGCAGCGCACCAGGATGTTCTGGTAGCCGGGAACGAAGGCAATCACGCGCTGCGGGCACGCCATGCCGCACAGGCCACAGCCCGTACACTTGGAGCGATCCACGCGAGCGATGCCATCAATCAGCGCAATGGCGCCGTGGGGGCAGGCCGTGACGCAGGCGCCACAGCCAATGCAGCCTTCGCTGCAGTGGGCGTCGCCGCCTGCGGAGGCGCAACCGCTTCCGCAGGCAACGTAGGCCACGTTATGTTGAATGGATTTGGCCATAAGAGACTCGCCTATTTCTTAAGGAGGTACGAATAGCTGTCGCGCACGGCCTTGATGGTCAGGCGGACGGCCTCGGGCAGACCGGTGTTGACGGCATCGACCGAGACGGTGCGGACCGTGCCGGCGACGCGGACCTTAAAGTGATCCTCGTCCACGGCCAGGAAGCCCTCGTTCTCGGAGTTCTCCATGTCCTGCTCGCTCCAGAACAGGGTGAGCTTGTCCTTGTAGGGACGACCCTCCTGGTAGGGGCAGAACACGGCGCAGTTGCCGCACTCGTTGCACATGCCATCGACGTGGACGACCTGATGCTTGGCCAGGCCCGGCACCTTAATTGCCACGTTGGCGCGGTTGGGGCACACGTCGCAGCAGACCTCGCATACCGAGCCGCAGCCCAGGCAGCGGGTCTTGGTGCAGTTGCGCTTGTCGCGGCACAGCGACCCCTTGCGCTCGTAGCAGGTG
>CALGKS010000468.1 GCA_937930475.1 uncultured Collinsella sp.
GAACATATTCCTCGCGGCCACTAAGAAAGTCGTCGCACAGACACACAGGGCCATCGAACATCCGCTCAACCGTATAAGGAACAAACTCGCCCTCCGACAGCAAGCGACGATGCAGAGCCGTTGCAACCGCCTCGTTAAAGGGACGCTGATCGTCCATGCCGCATCCTTTAGCCAAAATGCGAATGCCGTTTCGGATCATCCACGATTTAGGAAGCTCGCCCTCGGACGTGTTATCCGGATTTTTAAGACCGATGCCTTCCAGCCAACCCGAACGCTCTTCGGGCGCCGATCGCTCAAATTCGTTCTCAAAATAATTGATGTTTTGCCATTTGAGTTCGGCGCAATCGGCCGGCCGCAGCCAATAACAATCCGAAAGCGAGAGACCCAGGCACTGAACCGGCACCTCAATGCCACTGGCAATTCCCAGCTCGCGGTAGCGCGAGATAAGCCCAGGACGAACATCGGGCACCGACCGATGGCTCCACCACACATTGAGCTCACGCTTATTCACCGTTGGAGAAGAGCTCGAGCATGTGCCAAACGGCATTCGTTGCGCATCGAGGACCTCGGCGATTTCGAAGGGGAACTCGCGCGTCGGATCAAATGAGACATACGCGACCTCATGGTCGGCCGACATCAGCGTAAACTTGCGTCCAACATCGGCCGCAGGACGGCGCCCTCGCTTGCGGACCTTTTGGTAGGCGATCGCAGAATTGTACTCGACCATCTTACGGCCGCCCACAATATCGCACACAAGCGTTCCCGATGCGGCAAGTTGAGATATGCGGGCTTTCGTAACGCCCAACAGGCGGGCAGCATCACCCATAGACAAGTACTCAGACGTATCCATACACCGCATCACCTCGTTAAGTAATTTACACGTTTAGTTAATAGATTACAGACATCATAATACTAAACAACCCAAAGTGAAAAAAGGCCCGAGAAATCGGGCCTTAGCGATTGGTCAGCCGAGTCGCAAGCTGCTCCCCTAGCGCTGAACGTAGGCGCGAACCAGCTCGTAGGTATTGCGCACGCCGTCGATGTGGCTGCGCTCGTAGTTGTGGCTCGCGTACACGCCGGGGCCG
Source organism: uncultured Collinsella sp. (assembly GCA_937930475.1). Classification (GTDB taxonomy): domain Bacteria; phylum Actinomycetota; class Coriobacteriia; order Coriobacteriales; family Coriobacteriaceae; genus Collinsella. Next base: position 1,086 of record CALGKS010000468.1, read on the forward strand.
ATCAGACCATGGCGAATGTCGTAGCCGGCCGAGAGCGTGGCCTCGACGTCGGAACCGTAATGCGGGTACACATCGATGGCGTAATCGAGCTCCAGCTCGCGCGCGATGTTGGATAGTGTGGTTACCAGGTCGTAGTTGTACGGACCGCCCGAATCCTTAGCGCAAATCGAAACCATGCGCTCGGTGCAGCCCAGGTCGTCGCCCACGCAGCCCATGTCCACGCTGATCATCTCGCGCGTGTCGGCCGGCACAAAGGCACCGCCGTGACCGACCTCCTCGTACACGGTAAAGAGCAGCGACACCTTGCGCGAGAGCGTCACCTCGCCAGCGGCGACGGCACGCGCCAAGCCCAGCAGAATCGACGCGGACAGTTTGTCGTCAAGGAAGCGACTCTTGATGTAGCCGCTCTCCGTCACCGTGGTGCGCGGATCCATAGCGATGATGTCGCCGGTCTGAATACCCAGCTCGAGCACATCGTCCTTGCTGTCGACGTTCTCGTCGAGCAGGATTTCCATGTTCTTCTCGATGGTCTTGACCGGCTCATCGGCCAC
>CALGKS010000469.1 GCA_937930475.1 uncultured Collinsella sp.
CGGTTCGACCGGGCCGCGCGGCAAGGAGATATATTGCCAGACCGGAGGGCCCCCGCGGGCGGGAATCTGGGCGTACACATTTCCTACACATATAAGTACTCTCGGCTGGCTGGTTAAAAACAGGAGGGGACCTCGCTTCCGAGATCCCCTCTTTTGCCTATCTATAGCAATAGACTCTTAAATACCTTATGCCAGCAGCTTACGACCGGACTCCTCGATCGCGCCAAGTGCTGCATCTGCCTCGGCGGCATCCGCGCCCTTAGCGAAGATGTACAGCTTGATCTTGGGCTCGGTGCCGGAAGGACGAACGATACCCTTATTGCCACCCTCAAGATCGAACTCAATAACATTAGCCTTCGGCAGGCCGTTCACGCAGGTGTTGTAATCAACGACGGCCTCAATCTTGGAACCGGCGAGCTCCGCGGGCGGGTTCTCGCGCAGACCGGCCATGATGCCGGCCATCTTTGCCGCACCCTCAGCGCCCGGATAGCTCAGCGAAATCGTCTTGTTGTGATAGTAGCCATACTTCTCGTACAGCTCGTGCATCGCGTCGGCAAGGTTCTTACCCTGCAGCTTGTAATACTGCGCCATCTGGCAAATCAGAAGCGAAGTGCTCACCGCGTCCTTATCGCGCACGTGGTCGCCGGCCAGATAGCCGTAGCTCTCCTCGAAACCGAAGATAAAGCGGTCGACCTCGCCAGCATCGGAAAGCGAGGTAATGATGTCACCGATGTACTTGAAGCCCGTCAGGCAGCGACGGAGCTCAAAGCCATACTCCTCGGCCAGAGCGTCAACCATGGCAGAAGAAACGATAGTAGTAACGGCAACCTTCTTGGTGAGATCCTCGCCGCGGGCGGCACGGGTCTTGCAAATATAGTCGAGCAGCAGGACGCCCATCTCGTTACCGGTCAGCAGTAGGTAGTCATCACCATTCTTGACGGCAACGCCAACACGGTCGGCGTCGGGATCGGTTGCAAGCAGCAGATCGGGGTGAACCTGCTCGCAGAGATCGATGCCCTTCTGCATGGCCTGACGGATCTCGGGGTTAGGATACGGGCAGGTCGGGAAATCGCCGTTAGGCTCCTTCTGCTCGGGAACAACCGTGACATCGGTGATGCCAGCGCGCTCGAGCACCGTCGTGACGGGAATGAGGCCGGTGCCGTTGAGCGGAGTGTAGACGAGCTTAAGCGGTGCGCCGGCAATCTCCTCGGCAGAAAGGTTAGTCACGCCGCGGGCGAGAACGGCGTCATAATAACGCTCGAGGCAGGAGTCATCGATCCATTTAACCAGACCCTGCTCAAGAGCCTCATCAAAGTCCATGTACTTCACGCCGGTAAACGTATCGGTCTCGGCGATAGCCCTAGAAATTGCATCGGCGGCCTCACTGGTGATCTGGCAGCCGTCGGGGCCATAGGCCTTATAGCCGTTATAAGGCGCTGGATTATGACTAGCGGTCATGCAAATGCCACCGGAGCACTTAAGGTCACGGACGGCCCAGGAAAGCGTCGGCACGGGGGAAATCTTAGGATACACGAGAGCAGTCACGCCGTTTGCCGCAAGAATGGCAGCCGTCGTCTTAACGAACAGTTCACCCTTATTGCGGCTATCGCGAGCGATGGCAACCGTCGGATGCTCGAAGGTCGCATTGAGATAGTCAGCAAAACCCTGCGTCGCGCGACCGACCGTATAGATATTCATACGGTTAGTGCCTGCACCGATAGTGCCGCGTAGACCGGCGGTACCGAAGGCGAGATCTTGGAAGAAAGCGTCGGTGATGGCGTCTTCGTCACCCTGCTCCTTCATTGTGTTGAGCTCAGCGAGGAGCTCCTCGTCCTTGACATTGGCAATCCAAGTATCAAGCAGCTCATGAACATCTGCCATGTGAGTCCTTCCGTCACAATCAATAAAACAACCCGTATAAAACAGGACAAGCGCATCAGCGCGCTAAAGCAAATATTAGTCCATTGAGAACAGAGAACCGGCCACAGAACGGTGAACGTTTATATTCACCGGTGGATGATTGGATTGATTAAATTGCTTAGAGAATGTCATCTGTAACGCAAAAGAAGGGGGAGGCCGCGAGGCCTCCCCCTTCTTCAAGTCATCCGACGGCTCGGTGCCGTCCACCGGTCAGCGGCGCCCTGGCCTCCCACGGGCTGACCC
>CALGKS010000470.1 GCA_937930475.1 uncultured Collinsella sp.
GTCTCCTCGCAGTACTCGTCGCGAGCACGGCAGACGTCGATCAGCGCGGTGGCCTGGCCACGGCCGATACCCTTGGTCTCACGGGTGATGCAGATGGAACCGCCGCCGATACCGACCTTGATGAAGTCGGCACCGCAGTCGGCCAGGAAGCGGAAGCCCTCGGCGTCGACGACGTTACCGGCGCCGACCTTGACGTCCTCGCCATAGTTGGCGCGGATCCACTCGATGGTGCGCTTCTGCCACTCGCTGAAACCCTCGGAGGAGTCGATGCACAGGACGTCGGCACCGGCCTCGATGAGCAGCGGCACGCGCTCGGCATAGTCGCGGGTGTTGATACCGGCACCGACCATGTAGCGCTTGTCGCCGTCGAGCAGCTCGTTGGGGTTGGTCTTATGGCTGTCGTAGTCCTTGCGGAAGACAATGCCCATAAGGTGGTCGTTGTCGTCGACGATGGGCAGGGCGTTGAGCTTGTTGTCCCAAATGACGTCGTTGGCGACCTTGAGGCTAATGTTCTTGTCGCCCACGATGAGCTGCTCACGCGGGGTCATGAACTCGGAGACCTTCTTCTGGTGGTCATCGCGGCTGGGACGATAGTCACGGCTGGTGACGATACCCAGGAGCTTGCCCTTGGGGGTGCCGTCGTCGGTGACCGGCATGGTGGAGTGACCGGTCTTCTCCTTGAGCTCGATGACCTGCTCCATGGTCATGTCGGGGGTCAGCGTGGAATCGGACTGTACGAAGCCGGCCTTGTGATCCTTGACGGCCTTGACCATGGCGGCCTCGGACTCGGGGGTCTGGGAACCGTAGATGAAGGACAGGCCGCCCTCGGTAGCGAGCGCGACACCCATGTCGACGCCCGAGACGGACTGCATGATGGCGGAAACCATGGGGATGTTCAGGGTGATTGCCGGCTTCTCACCGCGCTTGAAGCGGGTTAGCGGCGTCTTGAGAGAGACGTTGTTGGGGATGCACTGCGAGGACGAGTAACCAGGAACCAGCAGATACTCCGAAAACGTGTGGGACTCACCGGGAAAGAACGTAGCCATGTTTCTCCTTTTTCCATGCGACCGGTCGGCTGCAGGCCTCGTAGGACCCAGCCCAACCTTGGGCGCCCAATACTGGGGAAGTATCTTAGCGCACTTTGACTGCTACAATGCATGATTTAAGAAGAGCACACGAGGGCTTGACGCAGGCTTTGCGTTTGCCCAGCAAACACTTTAGCGGGGAGACGTGGAGCGCATGGAGTACAAGACGACGGCGAAATTGGTCATTCAAGCGTGCGACAAAGACCTGCCGGGCGTGTTCGGCCACGGCTGCGTTTTGTTGCTGCAGGGCATCGCCCGCGAGCACTCGCTCAACCGCGCCGCCAAGAGTATGGGCATGGCGTATTCCAAGGCGTGGCGCATCGTAAATGAGGCCGAAGGACAGCTGGGCTGCAAGCTCATCGAGCGCGACGGCGCCCGCGGATCCACGCTCACGCCGGCCGGCGAGCGCGCCATCGAGGTCTACGAGGAGCTGCAGGCCGACATCAACAACGTCATCGCCACCAAAGCCGACGCCCTCATAGCCACCATCAACCAGAGTAGCTAATTTGGGACGGGGCTTTTTTAGCTACCCATCCAGAGCATTCATGACTCATAGCCAAAAATTGACATTGGGTAGCTAAAAAAGCCCCGTTCCAAATTAGCTACTTGCGGAGGGCGGCGTCTAGAGTTGCGGCTACTGCCAAGGGATTGTCGGTGCCGGCGAAGAGGCGAATGGTGCTCCCCTGCTTGCCGCGTGGGGCCGAAAGGCGCGTTGTTGCGCCGCCTGCGGGCGATGTGCGAAACTCCCCAGGCAAAGCATCGATCAGCTCGCCCGCGCTACGTTCGATAAGATCGAACTCTACTGCCGGGCCAAAGCCGTGCTCGAGAATTCCCGTTGCAGCCACATGGTCGGGATGCGAACTCAGCCCAGGGTAGCGCACGTTGTGCACCATCTCATTCGCAGCAAAATACTCCGCCAGCGCACGGGCGCGATCGAAGTGCGCTTGCATGCGGACGTCGAGCGAGGACAGCGCGCGGTACAGCACGTCGGACTCATCGGTGGACAGATCGAGCGCAGGCAAACCGCACCCCACGAGCAGCGCATGCGCGCACTCGCCGGCGGCGTCCACGCGGTGGCGTTTGAGCTGCGAGCGCGAGACAGACACCGCAACTAGCTTGCGCGGCGACTCGCCGGCGCACACGCGATCGAGCGCCTCGAGCGACAGCACGGTACCAAGTCGCAGCGAATCGCATCCAAAGACGCTGGCCACCGTGTTATCCACGACGAGCAGCGCATGCGCCTCACGGGCCGCACGTCCCAGCGCGCGAAGATCGGGAACACGCATGCCAAAACCGCCGATGGAGTTGACGAA
>CALGKS010000471.1 GCA_937930475.1 uncultured Collinsella sp.
TTGTTGGCCAGAGCAAGACGCTTGTTCGAGGACAGAGCAGCATGGCTCGCCTCGAGACCGGCAACGCCCACGATGGCCACGAGCACGCAGTCGACATCATCGCGGCATGCGAGCTCGCACACGGCCTGTGCGCCAACGCCGAGCTCCGTGCCCTTGGGCAGTTCCTGCAGCACCGCGTCAGCGCCATGGGAGGCGTCCGCCACGGCAACCGCCGGAACCGAGAACTCACGGGCAGCGGCAACGAGCTCGGAGGTGCTGGAGTTAACGGAAAGCGCTGTCACCTGCAGGCGATCGGCATGCTGACGGCACACGTCGAGCGCCTGAGTGCCGATAGAGCCCGTACAGCCCAGAATGGCAACACGAAGACGCCCATCGGGACCGTAGGTGGTCTGATAAGCCATTACAGCACGCCTCCGATCATCAGCAGCAGCTGTGCAGTAATGCAGCCAAAGATGAGCGAATCGCTGCGGTCGAGCATGCCTCCGTGACCCGGGATGAGATTACCGGAATCTTTGACGCCCACACCGCGCTTGATACGCGACTCGATGAGGTCGCCGATAACGCCCAGGATGGAGACGACCACGCCGCACAGCAGTGCATAGGGCAAGCTCAGCTTATAGAAGTGCGTCGCCCACAGGATGAGCCAGATCAAGACAGAGCCCAAAATGCCGCCCACAAAGCCTTCCCAGCTCTTTTTGGGAGAGATCTTGGGGACCATCTTATGCCTACCGATGCGGCTGCCCACGATGTAGGCAAACGAGTCGTAGACCCTAAGGGATGCGCAAACGCCCACCGAAAGCAGGGCGCCGGCAAAACCGGGCACGGCATCGCGCAACAGCACGATGGCCGACAGCATAAAGCCAGTGTAGATAGGGCCCATGAGCGTCACGGCAACGTCGGAGATGCGAGTGCGCGGAGACCAGACATACCAGATACCAACCGCAAGCATCAAAGCGAACAGCAGGGCGTTCAACAGCAGCGAATCGCCCAGTGCCGAGAGCGGAAAGAGCACGGCGGCAGCGATACCAAGGCGCTCGTTGGCAACCTTGCCGTCGAGCCTCGTCATGCGGAAGAACTCATAGCAGCACAGACCGCTCATGACGGACACGAAGATGGCCGTGGGAACAATACCCAAAACCAGGCACAGGATAAAGACAACGGCATAGACGATACCGGCGGCGGCACGGGTGATAAAGCCCGCCAGCCACGAACCGGAGCTGCCCTTCGCTGTAGGCGCTCCTGCAGTGGCAGCCTTACGCGCAGGCCTCGCGGAAGTAGGCGCCTGGGGAGCGGATGCCTTGGGACGTTCGGACACGATTAAGCCTCCTCGGTCTTACTCAGTCCACCAAACCTGCGGTCGCGACCCTGGTAGGCCAAAATGGCGTCGACAAGGCCCCAACGATCAAAGTCGGGCCAATAGGTATCGGTGACATAGAACTCGGAATAGGCGACCTGCCACAGCAGGTAGTTCGAAAGACGCAACTCGCCAGAAGTGCGAATCACGAGCTCCGGATCGGGAAGACCGGCGGTGTACAGGTGCGAAGCAACCATATCATCGTCGATAGCGGCGGGATCGATCTTACCAGCGGCGGCATCAAGTGCAATCTGGCGGACAGCACGGGTGATCTCGGCACGGGCACCGTAGTTAACGGCCAGCGCCAGCGTCATACCGGTATGGTCGGCGCACTCGGCAAGGCCGCGCTCAAAGACGTCGCGGGTCTTCTTGGGCAGCGCGGAAATATCACCCAAAAAGACAACGCGAACGTTCTCGCGCTTAAGCAGCGGTAGCTCATCGATAAACGTCTTGGCAAACAAGTGCATCAGAACGTTGACTTCGTGCTGCGGGCGATTCCAGTTTTCGGTCGAAAACGCATAGGCCGAAAGCACGTCGACGCCCAGGCGCACGCAGGCGGTAATGACCTCGCGCAGCGAGACGATGCCGGCCTTGTGGCCTTCGGTGCGGGCAAGACCGCGCGCCGTGGCCCAACGGCCGTTGCCGTCCATGATGCACGAAATATGGTGCGGAATGTTATTGAGGTCAAGGTCGGAAAAACCGACGCCCGCAGGGGCGTCGGCAAAGTACTCGACCAGTTTATGCTCGTCGTATTGCACCTTAGATCTCCATGACCTCGGCTTCTTTTTCCTTCAGAAGCTCCTCGACCTTGGCGACATACTCATCGGTATGCTTCTGGACCTTGGCCTGCTCGCGACGGACATCGTCCTCGGTGAGCTCCTCATCGCGCTCGAGCTTGTTGTTAAAGTCGCGGCGGATGTTGCGGATGGAGACCTTGGCCTGCTCGGCGTACTCGCGGCACTCCTTAACGAGCTCGCGACGACGCTCCTCGGTGGGAGCCGGGAACGGCAGACGTACGACGGTACCATCGGAGTTGGGGGTAATGCCCAGGTCGGAGGCACTGATGGCCTTGACGATGGCATTGATGAGCGCCTTATCCCATGGCTCGATAAGCAGCATGTGGGCCTCGGGGGTCTTAACGGCGGCAACCTGCGTGACGGGCGTGGGAACACCGTAGTAGTCGACGGTGATGTCAGACAGGATGTTGGCGCTAGCGCGGCCAGTACGGACCTTGGAGAAGTTGTGCTTGAGGGACTCGAGCGACTTGTCCATGTGGGCGGTGATGTTCTCTGCCATGCTTAATCCTCCTGATAGACGAGCGTGCCGACGGGCTCACCCGCGAGCGCGCGCTTGACGGTGTCCTCGCCATCGATGTTGAGGACCAAAATGGGCATACGGTTGTCCTGGCAAAGAGCCGTAGCCGTGGAATCCATAACCTGCAGGCCGCGAACGAGCACCTCGTGATAGGTGATCTTGTCAAAGCGGACGGCGTCGGCACACTTGACGGGATCCTTGTCGTAGATGCCATCAACCTTGGTGGCTTTAATCAGAATCTCGGCACCGATCTCGCAGGCACGAAGGGCCGCGGCGGTGTCAGTCGTAAAGTACGGATTACCCGATCCGGCGGCAAAGATAACGACGTTGCCCTTGGACAGGTGGTTGATGGCACGACGGCGAATATAGGGCTCGCAGATCTCGTTCATCTGGATAGCGCTCATCACGCGGCAGGGAACATCGTTGTGCTCGAAGGCATCCTGCAGGGCAAGCGCGTTCATAACGGTAGCGAGCATGCCCATGTAATCGGCCTGGGCGCGGTCCATACCACCGGCGGCGCCGGCCATGCCGCGGAAAATATTGCCGCCGCCGACAACGACGCCGACCTCATGACCAACGGCGAGCAGCTCCCTGACCTGCTTGGCAAGATGATCGGTAACCTTGGGGTCGATGCCGTAGCTGCCATCGCCCATCAGCGCTTCGCCGGAGAGCTTCAGAAGCACGCGTTTATATCGGATGTCGGACAAAGCGATCCTCCTTTAATTAGACTCATAACATAATATCAAAGGCTTAACGGGGAGCCATGAAAAAGCAGGCTGTGAGTAAAACCCACAGCCTGCTCATTACCAGCTACAAGAGCTTATTTACTCGCCACGGACCAGACGGTCAAAGGCAACGACGGTAATGGTGTCGCCGAGCTCCTTGGAGACCTGCTCAGCGTACTTCTTGATGGTGAGGGAGCTGTCCTTGATGAACTCCTGCTCGGTGAGCACGGACTGCTTGTAGAACTTCTCCAGACGGCCAACAGCCATCTTCTCCTGGATAGCCTCGGGCTTGCCGGACTCGGCAGCCTGAGCCATGTAGATCTGCTTCTCGTGCTCGACGGTCTCGGCCGGAACCTGATCGCGGGTAGCGCAGATCGGGGCGACGGCGGCAACCTGAAGGGCAACGTCGTGAGCAAAGGTCTTGAAGGACTCAGCCTGAGCGGTCTCGGCCTTCTCGAAAGCGAACTCGACGAGGACGCCGATCTTACCACCCATGTGGATGTAAGAAGCGAGAGCGCCGTTCTCGGCCTTGCGGGCGGCGAAACGGGAGATCTTCATGTTCTCGCCCATGATGTGAATCATCTCGGTGAGCTCGGAGGAAACGGTCTCCTCGCCCATCGGCTTCTCGAGCAGAGCGTCGACGTCAGCAGGCTCGGTGGTGGCGACAACCTCAGCGACCTTGGAAGCAAAGCCGGTGAACTTGGCGTTGGAGCCGACGAAGTCGGTCTCGCAGGAGAGCTCGAGCAGAGCGCCGGTCTTGCCATCCTCGGAG
>CALGKS010000472.1 GCA_937930475.1 uncultured Collinsella sp.
CTTGCGAATAATAACACGTACAGCGCGTTATCACATTACGTACACGAAAAAGGGGGTCTTGACCCCCTTGAACGCTCGCTTGCATGAATGGTGCCCGAGGCGAGACTCGAACTCGCACGTTGTTGCCAACGGTGGATTTTGAGTCCACTGCGTCTGCCAATTCCGCCACTCGGGCACGCAATGCGTGAGTTAGTTTATCACAGCTTTCTACCGATTAGTCCGAAAATGGAACTTCGAGCATTTCGATGAGTTCGACCGTGCGGAGCATCTCGCGCCAACGGCATCCGCGACCGTCGACCGAAGCCTCACCCATCTGGTTATCGTAAGGGTCCTCGCGCATGCCGTCGAAAGAGGGCTCAAACTCTGCCTGGAATCGATTGTTGGCCACCATACGCCACGGGTCGAGATTGCCAAAGTAGTGACGGCGGCGCCACTCCTCCCCCATCCTGCGAGCAGAAGATCCAAATGACACGTCGGCGTTGAGCCAACCGGTCTGCGGCGTATAGAACTCTGCCCAGTCGTGCGACCCCACCGAATCGGGCGCAACATACAGGCCGCTCTGCCAACGGGCAGGCACGCCCGCGATACGGCACATGGTGATAAACGTGAGCGCCATAACGCCGCAATCGCCGCGGAGCGAATGCGCGCAGCCATCGGCAATAGATCCCAAAAGCAAATACGGCGGCTGATAGCGATAGTCGACATACTGCGTCAGGTAATCATAGATAGCGCGGGCGCGATCGAGCAGATCCTCGAGTCCGTCAACAACACTGGCCGTCAGCTGCTGCAGATACGGCGTAAATGCAATGTGCGGACGGTCCTCGGAAATATCCTCGGGCAGAGGCGCGTCCATACGCGGATGAACCGGAAGTGTGCCACCGTAGACATCACAATAAGTAGCATCGATGTGATAACGATAGGTCACCGAGAATGAGCGTTCACACGAAGAAGACCACGAGGCGGTACGTGCCGAAGCGTTCGCGGGAGCAACAGCACCCTCCGGCGTCATGTCGAGAATCTCGACCCGAGACTGCTGGCAGCAGGTGACGGCAACGGGAAGCCAAGCGCGAACGGTCTCCCCCTCTAGAGCGCCGGGGACAGACACAGACGCTTTAAGCGTAATGACGCGAGCCAATCCGTTTTGCGACTCCATCTCCTTGAGCATCTCGTTGCGCAGTGCAATTCCGTCCGTAGGACCGGGCCGCATGCCGGGGACCTCTTTGGGATATACGCGAAGCGAATCGAGGAAGTTGTCGAGAACGAACAGCTCGCCATCGATAAAGCGCCAGTCAATACGCTTACGGTCAATCAGATCGTCAAACTGCTCCTCGGTAAACTCAGGCCACTCCTCGCGAATCATCGCAATAGCTCGATCGCGCGACACCGAAAAATGAAGCGGCGTCTCAAGCATGCGATACCGCTCGGCACGAACGCAGGCAGCAAGCGAGGGATCGGGATTTTGGGCAAGTAGGCGGTCGCAAGCCTCAATAGCCTGCGAAAGATACCCCGCGTCCTTTAAACGCAGAATCTCGGGTGGCAAGCCAATATCTAGAAAACGGAAGTCATCATTGCAAACATCAACAGAGCAACCAACCGGCCCCTCGTCAATAACCTTCCCATCCGAAGGCAGCACATTAATAACAGCCATACCAAACTCCAAGTCATTAGAACTCTTGAAGCCCATTGTAGCGAGATAAAAAAGAAAGCCCCAACGAGGGAGCCATCAACGCCGCCGAACGGTAGTCAAAAAATGAATTCAGCCCAGTAACCCTGTAGCGAGTTAACAAAGGAGGCCCCGTTCACCCGGAGCTGATTCCGTCGCGCGACTTCTGGCGAAGCCAGTAGCCACCTTAATTCAGACTTGTAACCCTGCGGCGTTAAACGAAGGAAGCCCCGTCCCCCGGAACTGTTTCCTTGACGCGACTTCTGGCGAAGCCAGGTGAGCGCAAAGGAAACAGTGTAGGGGGACGGGGCTTCCGGCGGGAAGTTTAGCGACGCTTACGCCTTGTTGACGGAGCCAAACTCCTCCATGAGCTCCTTGGTGCGGGCAACGATGTTGTCGCGACCAGGCTTGAGGAGCTTGCGGGGGTCGAAGCCCTTGCCCTGCTGATCCTTGCCAGCCTCGATGTACTCGCGGACGCCCTTGGCGAAGACGAGCTGCAGGTCGGTGTTGACGTTGATCTTGGAGATGCCCAGGGAGATGGCCTTCTTGATCTGATCCTCGGGGATGCCGGTACCACCGTGCAGAACGAGGGGCAGGTCACCGGTCTGAGCCTTGATCTCGCCCAGACGCTCGAAGGAAAGGCCAGCCCAGTCGGCGGGATACACGCCGTGGATGTTGCCGATGCCGCAGGCGAGGAAGTCGACGCCCAGGTCAGCGATCTGCTTGCACTCAGCAGGATCAGCGAGCTCGCCGCTGGAGGTCACGCCGTCCTCGGTGCCGCCGATGCCGCCGACCTCGGCCTCGATGGACATGCCCTTGGAGTGGGCAAGCTCAACGAGCTCCTTGGTGCGGTCGAGGTTAAGCTGGAAGGTCTCCTCGTGAGAGCCGTCATACATGATGGACGTGAAGCCGGCCTCGATGCACTTGAAGCAGTCCTCGTAAGAACCGTGATCGAGGTGAAGGGCGACGGGAACGGTAACGCCCGTGGCCTCGACGGCAGCCTTGACCATGTCGGCGCAGACCTTGAAACCGCCCATCCACTTAGCGGCACCAGCGGTGCACTGAAGGATCAGCGGAGACTTGGCCTCCTCGGCGGCCTGGAGAATAGCCAGGGTCCACTCGAGGTTGTTGGTGTTGAAGGCACCGAGACCGTACTTGCCGGCCTCGGCCTTCTTGAGCATGTCTGCTGCGTTGACGAGCATAAAAGAAACCTCCTGTAAGGTTGCTCCGATAACGCCTGAGATTTTACCACGGCGCACCCGAGCATAAACGTTCGTTTGTTCACGAATATCGTCCAAACAGACTTTTTTGACCGTTTGCCCTACGGAATCGACCCGTTGGGGAAAAATAGCTTGACGTTTGGACGCTTCTCGTGCTTCAAAAGCCGACTGTAAAGCTACACCTGCATGAAAGGGTTCTGCATGAGCTCGCGTGCCATGGTGGTCGAATCGCCATGGCCGGTTAGGCAAACGGTATCGGGCGGAAGCAGCTGGGCGAGCTTGGAAAGTGAGCGCAGAATCGCTGCCTCGTCGCCACCGGCAAGATCGGTGCGGCCGTGGCTGCCCGGGAATAGCGTGTCGCCAACAAAGGCGATGTTTCCCTGCTCGGTGGCGGCGAACAAGACAATGCCGCCCGGCGTGTGACCGGGCGTCTCGATTACCTGTAGGCAAATGTCGCCGAGCTCAATGGTATCGCCCTCGGCAAGCAGCCGCGTCGGCTCACCCGGATCGGGCGTCTCGATGCCCCACATCGCTCGCTGCTCCTCGATATTCGCCTGCGGCACAGCCGCGTCCTTGCCACACAGCTCGTACAGCGCGTCAGCGCCAACGGCGGCCCGAACTCCAGCGACACCGCCAACATGATCGGCATGACCGTGCGTGCAAACGGCACCGAGCACATGCACATCAGGGTGTTCGGCTCGAATATGCTCGACGAGACTCTCGCCCTCCCAGGCGGGATCGACAATGATGCATTCACCACTCGAGATCACGGCGTAGCTGTTGGTCTGGATGGGGCCACATACCAGCGTCTCTATCAAAACCGAGCCCCGAGGAGTTAAATCCAAAGCTGTAATGTCCATGCGTGCGTTCTCCTTCTATAAACGTCGAGGCATCAAACGATGCCTCGAACGTAGCCAATATCAATACTGTTGTGCCAGCAGCCTACACACGACGCTTAAGCTGGGCCCCGCCCTCGCCGGGCATAAGACGGCGAGCGTCGTAGACCGAGTCGACGCTGCTGATAGAGGCCAGAAGCGGATCCAGGCCGCTCGCGTCCGAAATCTCGACCATAAAGCGCAGCGTTGCGATGCCCTCGCGGTTGGTCGACGTGGCGGCCGAAAGGATGTTGCCGCCTGCATCGCCGATGGCGATGGTGACGTCCTTGAGCAGGCCCATACGGTCCAGGCATTCGACCACAATCTCGACCTGGAAGAGCGTGTCGGCAGCGCCGTCCCACTCCACGTCGATCATGCGCTCGGGATGCTCCATAAGGCCCTTGACGTTGGGGCAGTTGGCACGGTGCACCGAGACGCCGCGGCCGCGCGTGATGAAGCCGACGATATCGTCGCCCGTCACGGGATTGCAGCAATGCGCCAGACGCACCAGCAGGCCGCTGTTGCTCTCGCCCTTGACGATGATGCCGTTGCTCGCGCTCTTGCCGCGCTTTTGCGGCTTGCGGTTGGAGCCGCGGGCAGGCTGTTTCACGACCTCGGCGATGGCCTCGGCCTTGGTGAGCTGCTCCTCGGGCTTTGGGTCCAAGATCTGCTCGACCTTGTTGCCCACGGCACGCGGGGCGACCTTACCGGCACCGACGGCCGCAAACAGGTCCTCGAGCTGCTTAAAGTTCAGCTGCTCCGCCACGGCATTGAGTGCACGCGTCGAGCGCGGCGTAGAGATGCCGTAGCCGCGCTTGCGCAGGTCCTTGGCCAGCATATCGCGACCGGCGGCAGCATCGTCGTCCTTGGTCGCGGCGGCAAAGTAGCGACGGATCTTGGACTTGGCCGAAGGCGTCTTGACGATCTTGAGCCAGTCGCGCGACGGCTTGGAGCTCTTGTTGGTCAGGATCTCAACGCGGTCGCCCGTCTTGATCTCGTGCGTGAGCGGGGCCACCGCACCGTTGATCTTAGCGCCGACGCAGTGGTTGCCCACCTCGGTGTGAACGGCGTAGGCAAAGTCGAGCGGCGTGGAACCGGCACGAAGCGCCATGACCTCGCCCTTGGGCGTAAAGACAAAGATCTCCTGGTCGAACAGGTCGACCTTCAGCGAATGCAGGTACTCCTTGGCATCGGTGATCTCGTCGGAGGCAGCCCAATCGAGCGAGTGCTTGAGCCAGTTGATCTGGTCGTCCAAACGCTGGGCGTCATTGGTCTTTGAAGCAGACGAACCGCCCGACTTCTTATAGAGCCAGTGGGCGGCAATGCCGTATTCGGCCTGCTCGTGCATCTCGTAAGTTCGAATCTGAATCTCGAGTGGGCGGGCCGTGGGGCCGATAACCGTCGTGTGGAGCGACTGGTAGTTATTGACCTTGGGCATGGCGATATAGTCTTTAAAGCGACCGGGCATGGGGTGCCACAGCGTGTGCACCGCGCCGAGCGTGGAGTAGCAGTCGCGCACCGAATGAGTGATGACGCGCAGCGCCACCAGGTCGTAAATCTCGGAGAACTCCTTGCCCTTGCGCTTCATCTTTTGATAGATGGACCAATAGTGCTTGGAACGACCGTTGATCTGAAAGCCCTCAAGACCAATGCGATTGAGCTCATCGGTGAGCGTCTTGATGGTCTCGGTCAGATAACGCTCGCGAACCTCGCGCGACTCGGCTACCATGCGCGCGATGCGCTGGTAGGCATCGGGCTCCAAGTAGAAGAAGGACAGGTCCTCGAGCTCCCACTTGATAGAGCTCATGCCCAGGCGGTCGGCAAGAGGCGCGTATACGTCCATGGTCTCGCGCGCCTTAAACAGACGGCGGTCCTCGCGCAGGGCGGCAAGCGTGCGCATGTTATGCAGGCGATCGGCGAGCTTGACGATGATGACGCGAATGTCCTTGGACATGGCGAGGAACATTTTGCGCAGCGTGAGGGCCTGCTTCTCGTCCATGCTGTCGACTTCGATGTTGGTGAGCTTGGTCACGCCGTCGACGAGTTCTGCCACGGTTTCGCCAAACAGGCCGGAAACATCGGTAAGCGAGGTCTCGGTATCCTCGACGGTATCGTGCAGCAGCGCAGCGCACACCACATCGCAGTCCATCTTAAGATCGGCCAAAATGATGGCAACCTCGACGGGATGGTTGATGTACATCTCACCCGAGCGGCGCTTTTGGTTGCAGTGCTTCTCGGCGGCAAAGCAGTAGGCCTGCTCCACCTTGGAGAAGTCGTCCTCATTCATATATTTGAGGCACAAGCGCTCCAGCTTGTCGTAACTGTCCGCCATAATCTCGGGCGGCAGCTCATCGGCATGCTTATAGTGCTCCATCTCCGAGAACGGCTGGAGGGTGGAATCATGGGCGGTACGGGCTGCGGCATCCATCGAGGTCCCCTTCCCCTAGGCCCGCGGTACGATCGGGCGGTTAACTTTGGCTAGCATATCAGAAGCGCACGAATCGAGCGCCCAGCTCCGGAAAGCCGAGAACTCCATGCGCGAGCGCAGGCCCTCCAAATAGCGAATTGACCTGCTCAATTGCACGCGACCGGGGTTTTCTGCCATTGAGATGCGACGCGTATCGTCAAACCCCGAAACGCGGCAGAAACCGAGTTCTTCGAAGATTCCCAGGCCGCTTGCCACCGAGCGTTCATCGACCGGCGTGCGCGCATCGATTGCAAGGCACATCTGCGCAATGTCGATATCGCTTGCGCAGAATGAATCGTCCCCCGTCTTGCCACGGTTGGAGCGCCACATGGTCTGCAGCGCTCGATAGAGCGTGACAAGCTCATCGCGCTCGGGCGCGTAACAATCGAGCAGACGCTCATTAATACGAGCGTCACGCGACGAATAGAGCAGGTGAATCACGGCGGGCTGTCCATCGCGGCCGGCACGGCCACTCATCTGGTTAAACTCAATCGCACCAAACGGCATGTGGTAGAGCACGACATGACGGATATCGGGCAGGTTCACGCCCTCACCAAAGGCAGAGGTCGAAACGATGCAACTGAGGCTGCCGTCACGAAACGCTTCCTCAACACGGCGGCGATCGGAGCGCGCAAGCCCGGCGTTATAGAACGCGATATGGGTCGCACAGTCGGGCACGCGCTTGCGCAACGTCTTGGCAAGCGCCACGGACTGGTCGCGCGAGTTCACGTAGATAACGGTCTTCTCCCCCGTCGCCACGATCGACACCAGGCGATTTTCGCGGCTCGCAAGGTCGCGATCGTCCTCGAGTTGCAGGTTCTCGCGAACGGTCTCGCCGACCACCGTCCTGGTAATCGGCAATACGCGAGCAAGCTCCGCCACGACCGGGGCCGTCGCGGTAGCCGTTGCCGCCATGACAACGGGGTCGCCCAGGGCTTTGAGAATATCGGGCATGTCGAGGTATGCGCTCCGGTCGCCGCCTTTGGCAAGACCGGCATGGTGTGCCTCATCGATAACGACAAAGCCGATACGTCCAGAACGTGCAAAGCGATCGCGATGGATAGACAGGAACTCCGGCGTCGTGAGAACGATGCCGGTGCGGCCCGAAGCCAGGCCGGCAAACACGTCATCGCGCGCCGCCTCCACGGTCTCGCCGGTCAGCACGCCAACGCCAATGCCGAGCGCGGCCATCGTCGAGGAAAGGTGATAGGCCTGGTCGGCAACGAGTGCGCGCAGCGGATAGACAAAAATGCTCGCACGCCCGCGAAGGACCGCCTCACGTGCGGCATGTACATGGAAAATCAGAGACTTGCCGCGACCCGTTCCCATAACGGCCAAAACGCTCTGGTGGTCGGCCAGGGCGTCAAGCGCCTCGACCTGTGCGCGATGCGGCTGGTTCGATCCGATAAAGCTGTGAATGAGCGAGCGCGTGAGCTCGGTATAGGAAAGCTGGGCAAGCGTCTCGCGTTTACGCGACTCCAGGCGCAGTCCAGAATCCGCCGGTTGTACGCCGCGGCGAAGCTCACATGCCGGGTCGTCAACGCTGGGCGCCGTGGTATCGCGGACCAAGACATCCTTAATCATGAGCTTTGGCTTTACGCGACCTTGCCAATGCTCGGCAACGGCCTCGAACACCAAGTCGACAGCGCTGTCGCAATTGATAAGCCTATCGATCTGCGGCACACGAAACATGATGGCCGGCACGCTCGCGGCGCCATCCGTCGCCACGAAGCGCATATGCTCGCCGGTCTTGCCCACCACGGC
>CALGKS010000473.1 GCA_937930475.1 uncultured Collinsella sp.
TACGAGATCTAGTACGGTCTCGTGGGCTCGGAGATGTGTATAAGAGACAGCCCTTACGGCCTTCCCGGGCCTCAACGGAAGCTCGGTGCCCCTCGGCATCTTCTTTGTGTACGGCGGCGTGATCTTCTCCATGCTCACCGCTGTCATCTATTCCATTAAGGGAGGGATGGCCATTAAACAGGCCATCGCGCATCCCGAGGACGAGGACATCGACTTTCTTAACCCCGAAATCGAAGACTAAGTCGTTGGGGTATGATTACGTACGGTTCATTCTTTGCGGCGTGGCCGCGTTAGATAGGGGTTGTCATGGACAACAAGGTTAACAATATGCCTCAGAACGATAAGACTGCGGACGCTACCTGCGTTTTCCGTGTTCCTTCGAGCGATGTCACCGTTCCCGACCTCATGGCAAACGTGCACATCACCGCTCCGGTTCTGTCCATCGTCAAGGGCCCGCAGACCGGAGCTGCCTTTGAGCTCGAGGACGACGTGACCACCATCGGCCGCGATCCCGCGAACGGCATCTTCCTCAACGACATGACTGTCTCGCGCAGCCACGCACGCATTATTCGTGAGGGCTTGGGCGCTCGTATTGAGGATCTGGGTTCGCTCAACGGCACCTGGGTCGACGGCGCCATCGTCAATGGTGCTCCGCTACACGACGGCTCTTCCGTTCAGATCGGTACGTTTACGCTCATCTATCACGAGAGCACGCCGGAGCGCATCGAAACCGGTGAGTAGGTAATGGCCGAACGCAACTATCTGAGTATCGGCCAAGTCGTCAATCTACTTCGAGGCGCATACCCCGATCTATCGAACTCAAAAATTAGATTTCTAGAAGATGAGGGGCTCATCACCCCTCATCGTACGCCTAAGGGGTATCGCCAGTACTCCAAGGAAGACGTTGACCGTCTCGAGGTCATCCTGCACCTGCAGAAGACCCGTTACATGCCGCTCAACGTCATTAAGCAGCGCTTGGAAAACGCAACGGACCTGTCCACTTTGGCTTACGAAGTGGGTCTTCTGTCCGATGTACCGCTGAAGACGGAGCCCAAGGAGACCAAGCAAAAGCTGCACCCCATCGAGACGATCCCCGACATGCTCGGTGTTGAGATTTCGTTTATCCGCTCTCTTGCCGAGAACGATCTTATCCGCATCATCAAGAGCCCGCAGAACCGTGAGCTTGTCGATGGCCGAGATTTCCCGATTATCCGTTACTGCTCAGAGCTGTCGCGCTTCCACATTGAGCCGCGCAACCTGCGTCAGTACGTATCGTCGGCAAACCGCGAGTCTTCGATGTTTGAGCAGGTTCTCGTGAGTATGCTCGGCATGGATACCTCCGATGACGAGCGCGACGCCAAGCTCGAGCGCGCTTTTAAGAAGCTGCACGACCTCACCGAGGGTGTGCACACCGCGCTACTTAAGAACCGTGTCTTTGAGTCGCTCAACGCCGTGGTCGAGGACGCTGACATCGATGCTCTCGATGAGGAGATTGCACGTTCCGAATCCACCAAGGCTAAAAGCGATGGGGCAAGCGTCCCCGCGGTTGCCGCGCACGAGGAGTCGCTCGTGCAACCGTCCAAGGTCGTCGTCCCCTCGCATAACCCGTCTGCTGACACGGGTAAATAATCGCCGTCCACCCGGCAATCCATGAAAGGTCACGCCATGTACGACTTCGAATCTCACATCGTCGATATCCCCGACTATCCCGAGCCCGGAGTCGTCTTTAAGGACATCACACCGCTCTTTGGCAATCCCGAGGCCCTGAAGGCCATGGTGGATGCCCTGGCCGAGCATTTTGCCGACATGGGCATTACCAAGGTCGTAGGACCCGAGGCCCGCGGCTTTATGGTCGGCGTTCCCGTGGCCGTCGCCCTGGGTGCCGGCTTTGTTCCCGCACGTAAGCCGGGTAAACTGCCGCGCAAGACGGTCAGCGAGAGCTACGAGCTCGAGTATGGAACGGATTCTATCGAGATCCACGCCGATGCCATTACCTCTAAAGATACCGTGTTGATTCTGGACGACTTGGTCGCGACGGGCGGAACCGTCGAGGCAACAGGTAAACTAGTGCGAGATATGGGCGCAAAGCTTGTGGGCTACGGTTGTATCCTTGAGCTTGCGTTTCTCAACCCGCGCAAGAAGCTCACGCCTTCTAACGAGGACGTTGAGCTCTTTAGCCTGGTAACGGTGGACTAGCCGCTACCCTTAGATACCGGAAAGGAAGCTACATGCGCACAGCAAATACGCACAAAAACATGGCACGCTGCGCTGCTACGGCAACCCTCGCTTGTGTTTTGGGCCTGGGGCTCGTGGCTCCGGCCTACGCCGATACCGCATCCGACCTTGCCGCTGCTCGAACTAAACTCGAGCAGATTGGCACCCAAACCCAGCAAATTCATGAAGAACTCTCCGCACAGACGCAGGAGCTTGATCAGACTGCAGGCGAGATCACGCAAAAGCAGCAAGAGATTGCCGAAGGTCAGGCAAAGCTCTCTAACTACGTTGCCGGTGAGTACAAGACCGGCGGCCTGAGTCTCCTTCAGGTCCTGACGGGCGTCGACGATCTGGGCGACATGCTCAACCGTCTGTTCTACTACGGTAAGGTGTCCGACAAGCAGGCCCAGACCATTCAGGAGGTCAAGGACCTTAAGCAGCAGCTCACCGATAAGCAGACCGAACAGGAGAAGAACGTCGCCGCGACGCAGAAGAAGGTCGACGAGCTCAACGCCCAGCAGGCTGAGGCCCAGAGTGTCGTGAACTCCCTGGATTCGCAGCTGCAGGCCGAGCTTGCTGCCGAGGCCGAGGCCAACGCCGCGCTTCAGGCTGGCATCAATGCCAGCACCGCCGAAAAGGCCACGGTGAGCAACGACACTGCCGGTACGACCGAGAACACCAACAACGGTGGCGGCACGACCAATAATGGTGGCGGCAACTGTCTCTTATACACATCT
>CALGKS010000474.1 GCA_937930475.1 uncultured Collinsella sp.
AGCCACGGCCCTCGTCCTCGCGCTCAACACGACGACGACCGCCACGGTCCTCGTCCTCACGACGACGGCGGTGTGCCTCGCCCTGGAACTGCTTGGCACGACGCTCGGCACGGTTGCCGCGCGGGCCCCGCTCAGCAGCACCGCCGCGCTCCTCGGCAGCCACCTCGCGGGCCACGCTCTCAACGGCCTCGTCCACGCGAGCCTGAACGCCCTCGCGCACGCGGGTCTTGCCGCCGCGCTTGGGACGGCTCGGGCGCTCGCCGTCGCTGCGGCGCTCGTCGCGACCGCGGTTGGAACGACCGGCCACATCGCCGTAGTCATCGCCGTTGCGCTTGCCGTCGCGACGTGCCTGCTCAAGCTTCTTCTTGCTCTTGGACTTGCCGCGCTTGGTCTTCTTCTTCACCTTAAAGGCCGCAGGATCGCGCTCGGGATCGACGGCGGGCGGATTGGGGCCCACATGCAGGTCGCCGGCGTCATAAATTTCGGCCGTCTTGTCCATGAGCTTCTCGATCTCGTAGAACTCATCGACGTCCTGCTCGGTCACAAACGTGATGGCCCAACCTAGCTCGCCGGCACGGCCCGTACGGCCAATACGGTGGATGTAGTCGGTCGGCTCGGCCGGCACGTCAAAGTTCACGACGTAGCGCACATCGCTAATGTCGATACCGCGGGCGAGCACGTCGGTCGCCACCAGTACGTCGACGGTGCCGTCGCGGAAGGCCGAAAGCGCGCGCTCGCGCTGGGCCTGGCTGCGGTTGCCGTGGATCGCGGCGGCCTTGATGCCCTTACGCTCCAGACGACGGCAGCAGCTGTCGGCGCGGTGCTTGGTGCGCATAAAGACGATAGTGCGCTCCGGGCCCTCCTTCTTGAGGAACTCGGGCAGCAGGTTGTTCTTGGCCTCGATGGACACCGGGAACACAAACTGGTCGACGGTGTCGGCGGTCGACGTGGCGGGCGCGATCTCCACACGTGCCGGGTCGCTCACCAGGTCGGTGATCTCGCCCACGGCCTCCTCGTCGAGCGTGGCCGAGAACAGCAGCGTCTGGCGCTCGGCCGGCGTCTCGCGCACAATACGGCGAACGGCGGGCAAAAAGCCCATGTCGAGCATGCGGTCGGCCTCGTCGAGTACCAGCACCTTGACCTCGTCCAGGTGGCAAGCGCCCTGCTCGATCAGATCGACCAGACGGCCCGGCGTGGCGACCAGAATGTCGCAGCCGTACTTGAGCGCCGCGGTCTGGGGCTTGTAGCTCACGCCGCCCACGACGGTCACGGCAACATGGCCGGTGACGTCGGCAATCTTGCCGGCGACCTCATCGATCTGCTGGGCAAGCTCGCGCGTGGGGGTGATGACGAGCATCACGGGACCGCGGCCGTTGCCCTCGGGCTTTTTAGCACCGCGACGGCGGTTGCGGCCGCCACGCTCGCGCACGGGCTTGGGCGGAGCAATGTGCTCCAGATTGTTCATGGTCGGCAGCAAGAAGGCGGCCGTCTTGCCGGTGCCGGTCTGAGCGGCGGCAAGCAGGTCACGGCCCTCGAGCACCACGGGGATCGAGCCAGCCTGGACAGGCGTAGGCGCCGTGTAGCCCAGGTTCTCGATAGCACGAAGCATCTCGTCCGAAAGACCCAGCTCGTCAAAGGCGGGCAGGTTCTCGGTCGCGGACTCGACGGTCTCGGCGGCGCTGGCCTCATCGGCGGCATCGAAGGCAGCCTGGGTCATGGCCTCGCGGGCCTCGTCCAGAATCTCGGCGTCGGTGACGTCGGATACAGAATTACGCATATGTTGTTGTTCCTTATCTGCACGCGTTATGGGCACGGCATACGGCCGCGCGAGCGTGCTTGGTAGTGCGCTAATACATACAAAAACAGGTGCGCACAGAGAGGACGTTGCTCAGCACGCTGGCGATCGCTTTGGCAGCCCTATCACGCGCCGTCCAGACGCAGCAGCTCTAAGCGATGGAGCAGATTCGCCGCCGGTTAGTATACCCGCGCTTCGCATGCCCCCACGTAAATCACAGATGACGGGGCGGACGGGGCGGGTCTGGGCCGATTGTCTCAATCTGCAACAGCCGCTCAGCAAAAACCGGCCGAACCGTTACAGATCAAGACAGAGCTCAGCCACGCAAAACAACATCTCGATCTGTAACAGTTAGAGGTCATTTTCCCCGCTAGATGTTACAGGTTGAGATGTTTGACAGGGACTGTCAACGATTGAGCAGCCACCCTCATCTGTATCGGAATGTCATACATTTCTTTCTGTACTAGACACCCCCAGGGGGTATGGGTGTATAGTATCGGCGGGCTAACAATTCCAACACCGAACTACAGAAAGGAGAAGCCATGGCTCAAGATAAGTTCGACGTGGGCGGCATGACGTGCGCCGCTTGCCAGGCGCATGTGGACCGCGCCGTGAGCAAGCTCAACGGCGTTCAAAGCGTCGCGGTCAATCTGCTCGCCAGCTCCATGATGGTGGACTACGACCCCGCACAGGTCTCCCCCGACGATATCTGCACCGCTGTCGACCGCGCGGGTTACTCGGCCTCGCCCGTCGACGCGGGCACCGGTGCCGCCGGCTCAAGTGGCAACGCGCAAGTCAGGTCCGGCGCCGCCCATATGGAGTCGCCCACCAAAAAGCTAGAGGCCACTGCCTCCGCTATGCGCACCCGTCTCATCATCTCAATCATCTTTCTCATTCCGCTGTTCTACATAGGCATGGGACACATGCTCGGCTGGCCGCTGCCCGGTATCTTCACGGACCACATCCACAGCATGACGCTCGCCCTCACCGAGCTTGTCCTGCTCATCCCCATCGTCTACGTCAACGACGCGTACTTTATCAACGGCTTCAAATCACTCGTGCACGGCGCGCCCACCATGGACGCTCTCATCGCCGTCGGCGCCACCGCGTCGATCGCCTGGTCGCTCTACGCCATGTTCATCATGGCCGACCAGCTGGCTACAGGTCAGGTGCACGAGGCCATGATGACGAGCATGGACAACCTGTATTTTGAGAGTGCCGGCACGATTCTGTCGCTCGTCACCGTGGGCAAATACCTCGAGACGCGCAGCAAGTCCAAGACCGGCGGCGCTATCGAGGCGCTCATCGACTTGGCACCCAAGACCGCGACCGTCGTTGCCGACGACGGCACCGAGACCGCTGTGGACGTCGACGCCATCCTTCCCGGCCAGGTCCTGCGTGTGCGCCCCGGCGAGTCTATCCCTGTCGACGGCGTAGTACTCGAGGGCGCGTCGGCCGTGGACGAGAGTGCGCTCACCGGCGAGTCCATCCCCGTGGAAAAGACCGCCGGCGACACCGTCAACGCCGCCACGGTCAACCGCACCGGATCGTTTACCTTCCGTGCCACACGCGTGGGCGCCGACACGTCGCTTGCCAAGATCATCCAACTCGTCGAGGACGCCAACGCCACCAAGGCGCCTATCGCCCGCCTGGCCGATAAGGTCGCCGGCGTGTTTGTGCCCGTGGTGTTTGTGATCTCGGCCGTGACCTTTGCGGTGTGGATGGCACTGACCGGCAGCGTGAATGAGGCGCTCACCTCCGCCGTGGCCGTGTTGGTGATCAGCTGCCCGTGCGCGCTGGGCCTGGCCACGCCCGTCGCCATTATGGTTGGCACCGGCAAGGGCGCCGAGATGGGCATTCTGTTTAAGAGCGCCGAGGCGCTGGAGAATCTGCGCAACGTGGGCACCGTGGTGCTCGATAAGACCGGCACCGTCACCCGCGGCAAGCCGGCCGTGACCGATATCGTAGTGGCTACGCGCGCTGACGGCTCGCCCGCCATGAGCGAAAAGGCGTTACTGAA
>CALGKS010000475.1 GCA_937930475.1 uncultured Collinsella sp.
ATTCCATGGCCATAGGGGCCTCCTCAATCTATAGAAAGAGCAATAAGCGTATTGTTGAGTGTTCGGCATTATCCGCTGTCGCACGCTAAAGTGCAAGTCCTTGTCACCCTGAAACCTTCCAAAAAGGGACAGGTTTATTTTGCTAGGTTTTATCTGGGGAAACGTCGGAGGATGTCGGGAGGGAGTGGTGCCGCGTGGGGCCCTAAGGCTGTTGTCGGTTCCCCGGGAAACACCCTGTGGGCAAAAAATGCCAAATATGAGTACTGTTGCTAACCTAGTAACATATCCGTCTAGCGAGATAATAGACAAAGTGATAAATATGCTCATTAACGTTGGCAGGCAGAAGCCTGCTAACGGGCGTTTTGATTAATTTGAAGGCGAATAGAGGCCGCAAAGAGGTCGTTTGAGGCGGTTTTGGCTGTTACTAAAAAGGTAACAGTACTCATATTTGCTCTTTTTTGCCCACGGGGTCTGGAAAACGCCGTCAATGAGGTCTCAGGGAAGGCGCTTCGAGGGCTGCAAAACAAAAACGGGGGCGCAGGTTGCCCTGCGCCCCCGTTCTCGGGCGTTATTCGTTCCCTGCGGCAGAATTTACGCCGCCTCGTCGAACTGCGAGTTGTACAGGTCGGCGTAGAAGCCACCCTGGGCGAGCAACTCGTCGTGTGTGCCCTTCTCGACGATGTCGCCGTCGCGGATCACCAAGATCACGTCGGCGTTGCGAATCGTGGACAGGCGATGTGCGATAACAAAGCTGGTGCGGCCCTGCATCAGCGCATCCATGGCACGCTGAATAAGCTCCTCGGTACGAGTGTCAACGTTGGAGGTCGCCTCGTCCAAAATCAGCGCCGGACGGTCGGCCAAAATGGCACGGGCGATGGTCACGAGCTGGCGCTGACCCTGCGACAGGTTGGTGCCCTCCTCGTTGATCATAAAGTCGTAACCGCCGGCGAGCGTATGAATAAAGTGGTCGCAGCGTGCGGCGCGTGCGGCGGCCTCGACTTCGGCATCGCTCGCATCGGGGCGTCCGTAGCGGATGTTTTCGCGGATGGTGCCGTTAAATAGCCAGGTATCCTGCAGCACCATGGCAAACTCGCCGCGCAGCGCCGCGCGGTCCCAGTCGCGCACGTCGACGCTCTCGACGCGCAGCGAACCGCCGTCCACATCGTAGAAGCGCTGCAGCAGCTTAATGAGCGTGGTCTTGCCGGCGCCGGTGGGGCCGACGATGGCGATGGTCTGGCCGGGCTGTGCCTCGCAGCTAAAGTCGTGGATGATGGTCTTGTCGGGCGTGTAGCCAAACTTGACATGGTCGAACTCCACGTGGCCGGGACGCCTCTCGGGAATCTGCGCGTCGGCCTTCTGCTCCTCCTCGGGCGCGGCCAAGAACTCAAAGACGCGCTCGGTGGCAGCGGCCATCGACTGCATCGTGTTGCTCACGTTGCCCAGCTGCTGCACGGGTTGCGTAAAGTTGCGAACGTACTGGATAAAGCTCTGGATATCGCCGGGCGTGGCGTTTCCGGTCAGCGCGAGCTGCGCGCCCACCACGACAACGCCCACGTAGCCCATGTTGCCCACCAGGCTCATGAGCGGCATCATCAGACCCGACAGGAACTGCGAGCGCCAACCGCTAATAAACAGACGGTCGTTTTGGCGGTCGAACTCCTCGATCGAGGCCTCGGCGCGGTCGAACACCTGGATGACGTTCTGGCCGGCGAAGTCCTCCTCGATAATGCCGTTGACGGTGCCCAGGACCTGCTGCTGCTCGCGGAAGTACGGCTGCGAGAAGTGAATCATCACCATCAGGATGATCGCGGCTGCCGGCAGTGTGAGCACGGTAACGCCGGTGAGCGGCAGGCTAATCGACAGCATCATGACAAGCACGCCGATAATCTGCGTGACGGACGTAATGAGCTGCGTCACGCTTTGGTTGAGCGACTGACCCAGCGTATCGACGTCGTTGGTGATGCGGCTGAGCACGTCGCCCTTGCTGTGGCCGTTAAAGTAGCTCATCGGAACGACGGCGATCTTGGCGGCGATCTCCTTGCGCATGCGGTAGCAGATCTTTTGCGTGACGCCGGTCATGAGCCAGCCCTGGATTAGGCTGCAGGCAGAGCTCGCCAGATACAGGCAGAGCAAAAAGCCAAGCGTCTTGGCGATCCAGCCAAAGTCGACATCGCCGGTGCCGTTGACCTTGGCGACCAGGCCCTCGAACAGCTTGGTCGTAACCTGGCCGAGCACCTTAGGCCCCACAATGTTAAAGATAACCGAGCACACGGCAAAGGCGACGGCGGCGAACACGGCAATCTTGTGCTGCCCGATATAGCCGAGCAGCTGCTTTATGGTGCCCTTAAAGTCCTTGGCCTTCTCGCCGCGGCCCATGCCGCCCATGCGGCCCATGGGCCCACGCTGACGGGTGGGTTTGGGAATCTGAGTCTTGGTCTCGTCTGCCATTAGCGCTCGCCTCCTTCCATAACGACTGCAATCTCTTCTTGGGTAAGCCCCAGCTCCTCGGCGGAAAGCTGCGACTGCGCGATCTCCAGGTACGCCGGGCAGCTATGCAGCAGCTCCTCGTGCGTGCCGGTGCCCACCACGTGGCCGTCGTCGAGCACGATGATCTGGTCGGCGTGCATGATGGTCGCGATGCGCTGCGCCACGACCACGAGCGCGGCATCGGTGACGTTTTTGGCGAGTTCCTCGCGCAGGCGAGCGTCGGTCTTGTAGTCGAGCGCACTAAACGAATCGTCGAACACCACGACCTCGGGCTTTTTGGCCAGGGCGCGGGCGATGGCGAGGCGCTGGCGCTGGCCGCCCGAAACATTGGAGCCGCCCTGGCTGATGGGGGAGTCGTAGCCGCCCTCGCGCTCGGCGATAAAGTCCTCGGCCTGGGCGATGCGCGCGGCCTCGTGCATATCCTCGTCGCTCACCGTGTCGCCGGCAAACTTGAGGTTGCTCTCGACGGTGCCCGAGAACAGGCGACCCTGCTGCGGAATATAGCCAATGCGGCGGCGCAGCTCGGAGAGGGTCATGTCGCGCACGTCGATGCCGTCGAGCGAAATGCTGCCGCCGGTGACGTCGTACAGGCGCGGGATCAGCTGCACGAGCGTGGACTTGCCGGAGCCCGTGGAGCCGATGATGCCGAGCATCTGGCCAGCATGCGTGGTGAAGTTCACGCCGCTGATCACGTCGGCGCGGGCATCGGGGTACTGGAAGCTCACGTCGCGGAAGCGCAGCTCGCCGCGCGGCGCGCTGACTGCGGGCAGCTTGGGCGATGCAGGGTCGTTAATGCTCGTGGGGCAGGTGATGACCTCCTCCACGCGCTCGGCGGCAACCTCGGCGCGGGGCAGAATGACCGACACCATGGTGAGGATCATAAACGCCATGACGATCTGCATGGTGTAGGAGATAAACGCCATCATGTTGCCGACCTGCATCACGCCGTCGGACACGCCCTGCGCGCCAAACCAGACGATAAGCACGGTGATGCAGTTCATGACGAGCATCATGAGTGGCATCATAAAGCTCATGGCGCGGTTGGTGTAGAGCTGCGTGGTCATCAGGTCGAGCGAAGCCTTGTCAAAACGCTCGAGCTCATGCTCCTCGCGGTTGAATGAGCGGATGGGCATAAGGCCGTCGAGCAGCTCACGGGCGGTAAGGTTCACGCGGTCAACAAAGCTCTGCATCTTTTTGAACTTGGGCATGGTGAGGCCCATGAGCACGCCGACGACGGCCGAAACCGCGATGATGGCCACAGCGATGGTCCACTCAAGGCCGGTGTGGTTGGCCAGGACGCGCATGACGGCGACGATGCCCATGACGGGGGCCATCAGGCACATGCGGATAAATAGAGTTGCGGCCATCTGAATCTGCTGAATGTCGTTGGTGCAGCGGGTAATGAGCGAGGCCTGGCTAAATTTGCCCACCTCGGCCGGCGAGAAGTGCATAACCTTATTGAAGGTCTCGCGGCGCAGGTCGCGGGCGATGGAGCAGGCGGTACGCGAAGCCACGGCACCGGTCAGGATGGTGGCGACGAGCGACACCAGGCACAGCCCAAACATCGTGGTCGCCATGCGGCCCAGGTAGGCGTTCTGCACGTCAGCGGGGTCGATGCCCTGTGCCTTGTACTCGTCCTGCACGTAGCTCACGGCGCGCTGGGTGACGATGGAGCCCGACATGGAGCCCATTTTGTCAGCCATATCGTTGGCGCCCTCGACGAGCTTGCCCTGATCGATAAGACCGCCTTCAACGCCTAGGCGCAGGCTCTTCATGGTGATCTTACCGCCGTCGGCGTCGATCTGCTTTTGCATGCTCTGCGCGGCTGCGGCCTTCTGCTGCATCTCGGCGAGCTGCTCGGGCGTCATCGCTGCCATCTGCTCGGGGGTGGGCATGGCCTGAGCGGCGCCGCCATCGCTTGCCTCGGTGGATGCGCCGGTCATGTCGCCCATGGAGTCGGCGTCAATGCCCTGGTTGAAGGCGAGCACGACGGTCTCAGGCAGGCTCATGATGTCGGCAATCTTGTCGCCGTCGCCGCGCTCCTCCTCGGTGCCCTTGTACGTTCGAATGCCGTTATTGTCCGCCTTACTAAACACGGCCTCCACAGCTTTGGCGTCCTTGGCGCTCATAAAGAGTTCGAGGTCGTCGAGCGATTCGGCGCGAATGGTGTCGGGCACGGGCGAGGCGATGCCGCCTTGCTGCACGCCCACGTCGACGATGTCGCTCATATAGGTAGGCAGCGCCAGATCGGCGTTGCAGCTGATTACGATAAGTACGATAGCTGCGAGCAGTGCCAGGACATGCTTTTTAAAGAGCTTGAGAATCCTCACTCGGCATCTCTCCTTTCTTGATTGTGGTCGATAATTTCGTTGGCACGCCTTAGAAGACGCACCATCTCTTGGGTATCTGTTTCGCCGAGCTGTTCGAGGAAAGCCGCGGTGCGGTCCTCGAATTCCCGGCGTTTGATTTCGAGATCCTGGAATCCCTTGTCGGTCACTATGACGTGTACGCGACGACGGTCGGTCTTTGAGTGCTCACGCTCAACCCAGCCCTTGGCTTCGAGAGCGCGTAGGATATTGGCAATGCGGGCGTTCGAGACCCAGGCGCGATCAGCGAGTTCGCTCGGCGTGAGCGAACCGCCAGCGAGCATAAGGGCGCGCATGACAGCCATCTCGCCGCTGAGAGCTTTGTCCACAAAGCGCGAAACGCGCTGGTGAATGCCGCCAAACTCGGTAAGGAGCTGACTCCCAAGCTCATGGAAATCGGTATCTTCCACCGAAAACCCCTAACACTAGAAACTATTTTCGGTGAAAGATGATACCCCTGCACGCGCGCCCTATACGGTAGATTTTGGGACATGCCTAGAAAACTACCTTTAGGCGACCTCCGTACACCGTCGGTGCCAGTAAAGTTTGGGGCAGATCGTTAGGCATGTCCCAAAGCCTACTCAGAGGCACTTTACCCTGCTAAAGCTGGCATAACAGCTAGAGTGAACGTCGTACAAAGGCAAGGAAAAATACCAAACAAATCGGTGAACGGTAGTTGTTCGCGCTCGCATTTCCTGCGGATTTGTTAAAAACGCCCTAATGGTATAAAAAAAGAAACATATAACAGCCCTGATGAAGGGGGTGGCTATGTTATCCTTCTCAAACGGGTGAAATCTTGGGTTTTGGGTTGCAGTTCCAAGGTGGACAAACGTTTTTCCCTGTACCAACGTGTGGTGAAGAACGGAAGAAGCCGGTAGTGCAAGCCGATAATTCAAGAATTCAATAAGCAGCGGTGTGAGAGAGCGCCGCATTACACGTAACTAGGAGCGTGGTTACACAATGCAGGAGGCATGGGAAGGCTTCAAGGAAGGCATCTGGACGGGAGAGGTTGACGTCCGAGACTTCATCCAGAAGAACTACACCCCCTACGAGGGCGACGAGTCGTTCCTCGCCGGCCCGACCGAGCGTACCAAGGAGCTGTGGGGCGAGGTTCTCGACCTGCTGCTTAAGGAGCGCGAGCAGGGCGGTGTCCTCGATATGGACACCAAGACCGTCACGGGTATCGTGAGCCACCCCGCTGGCTACATCGATAACGCCCACCGCGAGAAGGAGACCATCGTCGGCCTCCAGACCGACAAGCCGCTCAAGCGCGCTCTGCACGTCAACGGTGGTATCCGCATCGCTTGCCAGGCCGCCAGCCAGCACGGCTACAAGGTCGACGAGAACGTTGTCGAGCGCTACACCTTCGAGCGCAAGACCCACAATGCCGGCGTCTTCGATGTCTACACCCCCGAGATGCGCGCCTGCCGTTCGGCCCACATCATCACCGGTCTGCCCGATGGCTATGGCCGCGGCCGCATCATCGGCGACTACCGTCGTGTCGCCCTGTACGGTGTCGACTACCTGATCAAGGACAAGGAGGCCCAGAAGGCTTCCACCCCGACGGTCATGACTGCCGACAACATCCGCGACCGCGAGGAGCTGCAGGAGCAGATCCGCGCCCTCGGCGAGCTCAAGATGATGGCCGAGACCTATGGTTTCGACATTTCCAACCCTGCTACCAACACGCAGGAGGCCATCCAGTGGATGTACTTCGCCTACCTCGCTTCCGTCAAGGAGCAGAACGGCGCCGCTATGTCCATCGGCCGTACCTCCACGTTCATCGACATCTACGCTGAGCGCGACCTTGCCAACGGCACCTTCACCGAGGAGCAGATCCAGGAGTTCGTGGATCACTTCATCATGAAGCTCCGCATGGTCAAGTTTGCCCGTACCCCCGAGTACCAGGCCCTGTTCACCGGCGACCCGCAGTGGGTCACCGAGTCCATCGGCGGCATGGGTGTTGACGGCCGTACGCTCGTTACCAAGATGAGCTACCGCTACCTGCACACGCTCGAGAACATGGGCACCAGCCCCGAGCCCAACATGACCGTTCTGTGGTCGACCCGTCTGCCCGAGAACTTCAAGAAGTTCTGCGCCAAGACTTCCGTCGCCAGCTCCTCGATTCAGTACGAGAACGACGACCTCATGCGCGTTTACCATGGCGACGACTACGGCATCGCCTGCTGCGTGTCCTCCATGCGCATCGGCAAGGAGATGCAGTTCTTCGGCGCCCGCGCCAACCTGGCCAAGTGCCTGCTGTACGCACTCAACGGCGGTGTTGACGAGGTCTCCAAGAAGCAGGTCGGCCCCAAGTACCGCGCCGTCGAGGGCGATACGCTCGATTACGACGACGTTGTGGCCAAGTACAACGACATGATGAAGTGGCTCGCTGGCGTGTACGTCAACTCGCTGAACATCATTCACTACATGCACGACAAGTATTGCTACGAGCGCATCCAGATGGCTCTGCACGACAAGCACGTGCATCGCTGGTTCGCTACGGGCATCGCTGGCCTTTCCGTCGTGGCTGACTCCCTGTCCGCCATCAAGTACGCCAAGGTCCACCCCGTCCGTGATGAGAACGGCATCATCGTCGACTTCGAGACCGAGGGCGAGTTCCCCAAGTACGGTAACGACGACGACCGCGTCGACCAGATCGCTCACGACGTTGTGCACCAGTTCATGGAGTACATCCGCATGAACGACACCTACCGCAACTCCGTGCCCACGACCTCGGTTCTGACCATTACCTCCAACGTCGTGTACGGTAAGAAGACCGGCTCCACGCCCGACGGCCGCAAGGCTGGCCAGCCGTTCGCCCCGGGTGCTAACCCCATGCACAAGCGTGATAGCCACGGCGCCATCGCTTCGCTGTCTTCGGTTTCCAAGCTCCCGTTCCGCGATGCTCAGGACGGCATCTCCAACACCTTCTCCATCATCCCGGGTGCGCTCGGCAAGGAGGACCAGGTGTTCTTTGGCGATATCGACCTTGATCAGCTGGGCGAGTAACTATTGTTAGTGCTATACTAACAATAACGATTACTGATTAGCGCGCCGGTTTCGGCCGGCGCCTATCGATCGAAGGAGACACATTATGAAGGTTTCTGAAGTTTCCGAGACTCAGGCCGATAACCTGGTCCACATGCTCGACGCTTACGCCGAGAAGGGTGGCCATCACCTGAACATCAACGTCTTCAACCGTGAGACGTTGCTCGATGCTCAGGCTCACCCCGAGAAGTACCCGCAGCTGACCATCCGCGTTTCCGGCTATGCCGTGAACTTCCACACGCTCACCAAGGAGCAGCAGGACGAGGTCATT
>CALGKS010000476.1 GCA_937930475.1 uncultured Collinsella sp.
AGGTCGTAGCGCAGGGCCGCGACACGCTCGGCGCCAATGCCAAAGGCGAAGCCGGTGTACTTCTCGGGGTCGATGCCGCAGTTGATCAGGACGTTGGGGTCGACCATGCCGCAGCCCAGGATCTCGATCCAGCCGCTGTGCTTGCAGAAGTTGCAGCCCTTGCCGCCGCAGACGTGGCAGCTCACGTCCACCTCGCAGCTCGGCTCGGTGAAGGGGAAGAAGTGCGGGCGATAACGCGTCTTGCGGTCCTCGCCAAACATGCACTTAACAAAGTAGTCGAGCGTGCCCTTGAGGTCGCCAAAGGTGATGCCCTCGTCGACGACCAGGCCCTCAATCTGGTTGAACTGCGGCAGGTGGCAGGCGTCGGCCGTGTCGGGACGATAGACGGTACCCGGGCAGATCATGTAGATGGGCGGCTTTTGCGACTCCATGGTGTGGATCTGCACGCCCGAGGTCTGGGTGCGCAGCAGTACGTCGGACTCGCCGTGGGCGTGAGCCTCGGGGTGCGCGACGCTGCCGGGGTTGTTATCGACCACGTAGAAGGTATCGCGGGCCGAGCGGCTCGGATGATCCATGGGGGCGTTGAGCGCGGTGAAGTTGTAGTAGGAGGTGTCGACCATGGGGCCGGACTCGACGGTGTAGCCGATGCCGCAGAAGATGTCCTCGGCCTCCTCGATAATCTGCTTGATCAGGTGCTGGTGACCGATCTGCGGACGGATGCCCGGCAGCGTGATGTCGACGGCCTCGTGCTCGAGTGCGTGCTTGAGGGCGGCGGCCTTCATCTCGGTGGTGCGCTCGTCGAGCATGCCCTCGATCAGCTGGCGCATCTCGTTGGCGCGCTTGCCCATCATGGGACGATCCTCGGGGGCGAGCTTGCCCATCATGCGCATCAGGCCGGTGATGCGACCCTTGCGGCCGAGCAGCTCAACGCGTGCGGCCTCGAGCTTTGCGGCGTCGTCGGCGCCTGCGACGAGCTCCTTGGCCTCTTCCTCGAGTTTGACCAGATCATCAATCAGACTCATGTCTTCCCTTTCGTCTCTCGCGCTCCCCGCTTGCCGAGGCGGCTGCCGCCGTCTGACGTTGCGAAAACGCGGCCCGGTTCGGTAACAAAAAAACCGTCCTCGGGCATGTGCATTGCCCAAGGACGGTTGAATTCCGCGGTACCACCTTGTTTGACCCGGCGGATGTCTGGCCCGCCGCGCCCACTCTTTGCCCCTTGTCGCGAGGCTCACGGCTTCCCTACTGGGGACATCGCCGCCGCCGGCCGCGTGCCCGTTGAGGTTGCTGCTCGGGAGTGAACGCTTGGCCCTTGCCGCCGCAGGAAGGCTTGCAGCCCATGACCTTCCCTCTCTAGCCGGCGACGCGGCGGGCAAAACCCTCTCCGTCAACGCATTGGGCTACAGGATACCACATTGTGTGGGCGTATCGCCGCGTTCCGTTTTGTTCGTGCTGGGTACAAGGCAGATAGCTGTGCAAACTGGCCGTGCGCCTATCCGTGGTGCTCGGCTCGCGAGATCAAGGATATGGTATGGGAAAGAAACTCGATAAGAAAGCCAAGCCCGCAGCGGGCAAGACGCCCAAAGGCATGAAGGTCGATAAGGCCGTCAAAAAATTCCGCAAGCTCGAGGGCAAGCTGTGGACCCGCGAGTACCTGCTCAAGATTGCCGAGTTTGACGGCGCGACCATTGCTCCCGCCAACGGTGCCGCCGCCCGTGCCGACGCCATGGGCACCCTTGCCGGCGAGCACCATAAGCTCCTGACCAGCGAAAAGTCTGTCGAACTCGTGCGCTCGCTGGCACGCGAGACCGTCGCCGGCGGCAAGATCGACGACCCGCAGCTGCTCGACGAGATCCGTGTGCTCGGCCGCGACCAGCGCGAGGCAAGCGTCATCCCCACCGAGGAGGCCGAGGCTTGGACCAGGCTCACCTGCGAGGCAGACGCCGTGTGGCACAAGGCCAAGACGGCCAATGACTGGGCGAGCTTTGAGCCCTATGTGGATAGAATCGTCGGCCAGCTTAAGCATCAGGCCGAGCTCATGGACCCCAAGCGCGACCCCTACGATGTTTGGCTCGACCAGTACGAGCGCGGCCTTTCCGCCAAGAGCTTCGACGCGTTTTGCGATGAGGTCAAGGCGACGGTCGTGCCGCTCGTGCACGCCATCGGCGAGCGCGGCCAGCAGCCCGCTGCCGACTTTTTGCACGCCCGTGTGCCCGAGGCCGCCCAGCGTGCCATGAGCTTCGACCTTATGAAGCTTGTCGGCCTGGATCTGGACGACACCACGCTTGCTTTTACCGAGCATCCGTTTAGCGAGGGCTTTGCCGTGGGTGACGCGCGCATCGCGACACACATCTACGAGGACGACTGCATCTCCAACGTCTACAGCATCATCCACGAGGCCGGTCACACCATGTACGAGCTGGGCGTGAACCCCGCCTACGCGCGCACGTGCCTGGAGGGCGGCACTTCCATGGGCATCCACGAGAGCCAGAGCCGCTTCTTTGAGAACACCGTGGGCCGCAGCCGCGCTTTTATGGGCCCGCTGCTCGAAGTGCTGCGCCGTCACGCGCCCGAAGTCTACGGCAACGTGGACGAGGACACGCTCTACCGCGCCGTGAACATCGCGCAGCCGTCGTTGATCCGCACCGAGGCCGACGAGCTCACCTACCCGCTGCATATTATGGTGCGCTACCAGATCGAGCGTATGCTGTTTGCCGGCGAGGCCACGGCCAAGGATATCCCCGCGCTTTGGAACCGCTTTATGGACGAATACCTGGGCATTCCCGTTCCTGACGACACGCGCGGCTGTCTGCAGGATACGCACTGGAGCGGCGGCTCGTTTGGCTACTTCCCCACGTATGCGCTGGGCAGCGCCTACGACGCCATGTTCGTGCCGGCCATGTGCCGCGACGGCGTCGACCTTACCGGTGCCTGCGCGAGCGGCGACTTGGCACCCGTCCGCGCATGGCTGGGCGAGCACATTTGGCAGTGGGGCCGCGCCAAGGACGCGCCGGAACTCATCAAGGGCGCCTGCGGCATGGACTTTGACGCCCGCTACTACTGCAGCTACCTGCAGGACAAGTTCACCACGCTCTACGAGCTGTAAGGATTGACCGGCACGCCATCGCCAACGCCATCCATGTTGACGCCGATGTCTTGGCAACGTCAGCGAAAACGGCCCCGAGCGAGCAAGATGACGTGAAATGAAAGGGCGCTGACCTTCTGGTCGCGCCCTTGAAATTGAACGTCAGTTTGCCGCTTGGGGCCGTTTGCAGCGTCGAGCAGTTACGCGGTTTGGTAAAACCGCGTAACTATAAAGCCTCGAGTGCGGCGGCGATGCGCTTCATGGCGGCGTCGGCGGCGGCTTGGTCGGGGGCTTCGGCCAGCACACGGATCACTGACTCGGTTCCGCTCTTGCGCACGAGCACGCGGCCCTCGCCCGCCAGCGACGCCTCGGCCTCGGCGATGGCGTTCTGTACGCCCATGTTCTCGAGCGCGGCATCCTTGTCGGCCACGCGCACGGCAACCTGCGCCTGCGGCAGCAGCTTGCACGGAGCCGTGAGTTGCGAGAGCGTCTCGCGCTCGGCGCGAATCACTTCCATCACACGCAGCGAGGTCATAATGCCGTCGCCCGTGCGCTCGATATCGCCAAAGATCGTATGGCCCGTCTGCTCGCCGCCCAGGCTGTAGCCGCCCTCGCGCATCTTGGCGTACACGTGGCGGTCGCCCACGCCGCTGGTCACGGCGCTCAGACCGGCAAGCTCCAGCGACTTGACCAGGCCAAAGTTGCTGGCGATCGTCGGCACCACGGTACCGCCCGAGAGGCGCCCGTGCTTGTTCAGGTACACACCGCACACGTACAGGATCTGGTCGCCGTCGACCACGCGACCGCGCTCGTCCACGGCCAAGCAGCGGTCGGCATCGCCGTCGTAGGCAAAGCCCACATCCAGTCCCTGCTCCACCACGTGGCGCTGCAGGCGCTCCATATGCGTAGAGCCGCAGTCGACGTTGATGTTAAAGCCATCGGGCGCGGCGTTGATCACGCGCACATCGGCGCCCAGCGCGTCGAACACCGGCTTGGCCACCGAGGACGCCGAGCCGTTGGCGCAGTCGAGACCGATCTTGACTCCCTGCAGCGAAAAGTTCGCGCTCGCGATGAGCGAGGCAATATAGCGGTTGCGGCCCTGCATGTAATCGACCGTAGCACCAATGTGGTTGCCCGTGGCCAGCGGAACTTCGCTCTTGCCATCGATGTAATCCTCGATGAGCTCCAGCACGTCCTCGTCCATCTTAAAGCCGTCGCTGTTGACGAGCTTAATGCCGTTATCGCAAAACGGGTTGTGGCTCGCACTGATCATGATGCCGCAATCGAAGCAGCCCTCCACGGTCTGATGCGCCACGCCCGGCGTTGGGATCACATGCAGCATATATGCGTCCGCACCGCTCGCGACCAGGCCGCTCACCAGCGCCGCCTCGAACATGTAGCTCGAACGACGCGTGTCCTTGCCCACGATCACGCGTGCCTTGCGCTCGCGGTTGGCACCGTAATACCAACCCACAAAGCGGCCGATCTTGTACGCATGCTCCACGGTCAGCCCAACGTTGGCCTCGCCGCGAAAGCCGTCGGTGCCAAAGTACTTCATAAGAGGTCCTCTCTATAGACAAAGGCGCGCCGCCAAAGCAACGCGCCGCTAGCCTATTATCCTTTAAAGCAACCGCAGGGGCTACACCGTGAGGAACATCATCACGATGATCATGGCAAAGCCGATAAGGTCGGTCGGCAAAAACACCGTGCCCAACATAACGGCGCTGGTGATTGTCGCCGAAACCGGCTCCACAGTTCCGATGAGGCTCGCGCGCACCGAGCCGATGTCCTTGACGCCCTGCATATAGAGCATGTACGCCAAAAACGAGCCCACGACCACAAACACCGCGAGCGCCTCGACGCCGGCGGCATCGAGCGCCGGCATATGGGCCCAAGGCTGCACGATGGTGCAGGTGATGATACCAGCCGTGAGCATGGCTGAGCCCGTAACGATGGGACTGCCGTATTCGGGCAGAATCTTGGCGGGAATCACCGCCATACAGGTGGCGCTCACCGCACACATAAGGCCTGCGACCAGACCGAGCGGCGATATGCTCAGGCTCGTGGGGTCGCCGCCGGTAGCGATCAAAAACGTGCCGCCAAGGGCCAGGCCGATACCGATAACCTCGCGCATGCGCGGTTTGCGGCGATCGATGATGCAGGTATATCCCATGATGATGACCAGCTGCAGGCACTGAAGGACCGTCGCGGTTCCGGCGTTGGTCAGGCGCACAGCCGAAAGATAGCAAAACTGGTTGAACAGCAGGCCAAAGGCGGTAAAGAGCAACAGCTGCTTGCGGTCGGCCGGTGTCGTCCAAAGCTTGACCAGGCGCGCACGGTCGCGCGCGACGACCACGACCATAAAGAGCAGGCCGGCAAGAATCTGGCGCACGCTCATGAGCCACAGCGTATCGACATGGTAGGTATCGAACAGGAAGCTCGCGCTGGTGCCCGAGAAGCCCCAAAACGAGCCACCCACGAGCGTAGCCAACACGCCCAACGCCATCTTGCGCGACGACGCATCGTTGAGGCGGTCGCGCCATGCACGGCGGGTGCTGCGGCTGAGCTCATCGGTGCCCTCGGGCACATCAATGTTCGATATATCGGTCATCGGCACCGAAGCCCCTGCGCCTTCGACCTGCTCGACACACTCTTTGCTCATTCCACTCCCCCGAAACAGTCTGGAAGCAATTCGGCTTACCTTACCACGGCGAAGGCACCAGCTGGAGGCTTGCCCGCTTATCGGTAGGACAATTCCGCAGGCGTCTTTCCATAGCTCGATACTGCAATGGCCTTGCATTATGCGACAGCCAAATTGCGGCAGCAGGCTCTTTTGAAGTGGATATGACAAAGCCCCCGAATTCCACAATGTAAGCGATTTTTAAAAATGTTCTTGCCACCGAGTTCAGGCTCCGTTATATTATCCCTTGCGCACTTGCGCACCCTTGATCGGGCGTTTAGCTCAGGGGGAGAGCGCTTCCCTGACACGGAAGAGGTCAGAAGTTCAAATCTTCTAACGCCCACCAAATGTTCGCAGCTCAGAGGCTATGTCCTCTGGGCTGTTTTGTTTTATGTCGCCAAATCCGCTGGCAGCTCCAACCGTCATCGCAACGTAGCATCAATTCACCTGACAAATGGCAGCCAAACAAATTCAATACCCCAACATCAACAATAACCAGGCACAAAACTGCGCCGCAAGCTGCTCCAACCGCCCAACTGGCCAAAAGCCGACCATCTACTTGCCGATCTATCCATTGGCATAACCAATCAGTCCGCACCGCAACTTCTCAGCAAAACGCCGCGATGTCTGCGCCCTGCGGTATCCTTGAGCCACTTGCACCTGCAGCACCAAGGAGCCGCCATGCGCACCGAGCTCGATGTCCCCTTTTCGCACAAAGAAGAAGCCAAGGCGCTGGGCGCCAAATGGGACCGGACCAAGAAGATCTGGTATGTACCCAGCGGCGTCAACCCCGAGCCCTTTGCCGAGTGGCTGCCCGGTGTTGACCGATCCGACCCCTCAGCGCCGTATATATATCTAGTACTGGGCAAGCGCGAGTGCTGGAAGTGTCACAAAGAGACCTCGGTCGCGGCCTTCGGCATTCCCTATCGAACCGATAACGACGAGAGCATCGCCATCGCGCACGCGCCCAACGAAGCTGGGCACATCGCCATCGACACGGCCAACGCCAACGCACTCGCCATCGTGCCCGCTCTTGGCTGCGTGCCGGGCGAGATCCGCGACTACCTTCATAAGCGCTGCGGCTACAAGCCCGTAGGCGCGCGAGCCTCCAAAGCCCCGTCGCTCGGCAACACGTGCACCAGTTGCGACGCGCTGCAAGGCAGCCACTATCTGTTCGAGGAGCCCTCGTCCCCGTTTGCCCTCACTGCCATCAACAAGCTGCCGGCACTGGAGTTTGTACGCGTCGAAGTTGCCGGCGTCTTTGGCGTCCCGGCCACGCGCACCGACTTTGACCAGGCGCTCTTTACCTGGGCACGCGACCATCACGCCAAGTTTCACAAGCAACTCGGTGAGGGGATTTATTTGTAGGGGCAACATCGAGGTATCGAGGAGCAGGAGCTCGATCGTCAAACAATCAAAAAGACAGGCTTTACGTACACGTATTCCGAGGGAGCCATGAGCTTCCCGGATGCCACCGATAAACCGAGCCGCACGATTCTTACGGGCGAAGGTGGCACGGGAGCCAGCCGTTTTAAGCACGTCATCGAATGTCCCGATGGCCGTTTCCGCCGTCTTGTTCCCGACGAGCTCGATCAGCTTCAGGGATTCCCGAAAGGCTGGACCGATGCGGGCATGACTGACGGCCATCGAGCCTTCTGCATGGGCAACGCACTCGTCACCGGCGTGCCCCATCGCATTGGCGAAGCTATGGTCGAAGTGTACGGCCTCTAAGGTAAGCAATCTGGAGCCGGCAGTTCACGCTGCCGACTCCGTTTTTTCCACCCCACTCCCCTGTATACTGATGTAGCACGTGTTTCATCCGGGCTTGTTGGGCC
>CALGKS010000477.1 GCA_937930475.1 uncultured Collinsella sp.
CTGTACATCACACCGGAAGTCTGGGCGATCAGGCCGCCGGAAATCATCTGAGACAGACCAGCCGCCAAAGAAGCACGGTCATCGATCGCAAGAGAGGTGGCATCCAGCACGCGCGAATGGCGCTCACGATGAGCATCGTAGCGGTCGAGCGATGCCGTTGGAACCACCATGTCTGCCGCGGCATCGCATGCAACATCGACCATCTTGGAAAGGGACTGCGGAGCAAACCACTCGTCAGCATTGATAGCTACGATCTGCGACCCACGCGAGACGGCAAAACCGGCCTTGAGACACGCTCCGCACGCCGAATCCTCGACGTCAATCAAATCGATGTGAATATCCCTGCCTGCGGCAACTTCGAGCGAATGGCGCACACCCGGCGCAACGTCGCGACAAACCACGACAATTTGCAGGTCATAGAGGTCTTGGTTCTGGACGCTCTCGAGTGCGCGCATCGCATAGCTGGGCGAACCCTCGACAACGAGAATCACAGAAAGTCGCGGATGCGAACCACGTCGAACCAAGTTTTCCGTCCTCTCGACAGCGCCAAATCAAACTGTCGTTCATGGTACACCCGAGCAATAAAAGCAACGAGCCGCCTAACATGTTGCACGCCAAGAACAGATGTTGCACACGCGCAGCTCACACATGGTATGTGCCAGATACGGACGCGCCGAGCACTTCCCTAGTCGAGCACGATAAGCTCGTCGGGGCCGTAATCCACGCCCATAAACGTAAGGCCACAGGCAGGTGCCGTGGGGCCCGCGGCGGTACGGTCGCAGGCGTCAATGACCTCGCGCATCCACTGGGGATCGCGGCGATGCATACCAATCTCCACGAGCGTGCCCACGATCGTTCGCACCATCGAATGCAAAAACGCGTTACCCTCGATCGTAAAGGTCAAAATGTCCTCGCCAAAAGCGACCTC
Source organism: uncultured Collinsella sp. (assembly GCA_937930475.1). Lineage (GTDB taxonomy): Bacteria > Actinomycetota > Coriobacteriia > Coriobacteriales > Coriobacteriaceae > Collinsella. Next base: position 929 of record CALGKS010000477.1, read on the forward strand.
GTGGCCAAACTCGGCACGCATCACGCAGCGGTGTGTGGGCTTACCCGCGGCAGATGCCACCTTGCAAAAGCTCTTAAAGTCCTGCTCGCCCAAGAGCGCGGGGCATGCGGCAGCCATGGCGTCGACATCCAAGGGGTAGCGATGCCACCATACTGCACCGCGCGAGAGCACGGGGCGCGCATCGCGATCGGCAATGCGGTACGTATACGTACGGGACCGGGCGTCAAAGCGTGCGGAAAAGCCCTTACGGGCCTTGTAGACCTCGTTTATGGCGATATCTTTGCTCAGGAGGGCATCCATGGCCCTAAGCCATCTACGGCGCGTCAGAGCCAGCTCAGCGTCCGTTACGGGCACGCTGATGTACTGGGCCACCGCATGCACGCCGGCATCGGTACGCCCCGCACACGTCAGATCGATCGGACGACGAAGCAGCGTCTCGATGGCGCGGCGCAGCTCGCCCGCAACGGTCGTCTGGCCCGGCTGCTCGGCAAATCCGCTATACGAAGAGCCGTCATAGGCAACGCGGAATACGAGCGTGGCATCGAGCTCTGGGGTCGAATTGAAATCAGACGGCGCGGTCATAGGCGCTCCCAACAAACAAGCAAGGGTATCGCGACAAAAAAAGGGGTACGCGAACGTACCCCTCGAATATAGCCTATGCAGACGGATTGTCTACTCAGCGGTCTCCTCAGCAGGAGCCTCCTCGGCAGCAGTCTCCTCGACGGCCTCGACCTTCTTGGGAGCAGCGGCCTTCTTGGGGGCCGGAGCAGCCTTCTTGGCCTTAGGCGTGCAAGGCTCGGTGACGAGCTCCATGATAACGATGGGAGCGTTGTCGCCCTTGCGGTTACCGAGCTTCATGATGCGGGTGTAACCGCCGTTGCGGTCCTGCCACATGCCCTGGGCAGCCTTGTCGAAGATCTCGGCAACGAGCTGCTTATCGCCGAGCTTGGCGATGGCCAGACGACGAGAGTGCAGGTCGCCCTTCTTGGCCCAGGTGATGATCGGATCGACGACCGAACGCAGCGCCTTGGCGCGGGTCTCGGTGGTCTTGATGCGGTCGTTCTCGAAGAGGGCCTTGGCCAGGCTCTTCTTCATGGCCTTGGTGTGGCTCGCATCGGTGCCGAGCTTCAGGCCCTTCTTAACGTTGTGACGCATGGTCTAGTTTCTCCTCAAATATGCGAAGCATTAAGCCTTCAGGCTCAGGCCCATGGACTCAAGCTTGTCCTTCACTTCCTCGATCGACTTAACACCGAAGTTACGGATGTTGAGCAGATCGTTCTCCGAGAACTCAACGAGCTGACGGACCGAGTGAATGCTGGCGCGCTTAAGGCAGTTGTAGGAACGGACGGAAAGGTCCAGATCCTCGATCTGCTTGTCCAGCTCGGCGTTGTCGTTGGTGACCTCGGGAGCGAAGATCGAAGCCTCCTCCTCGACCTCGGGGGTCTCGGCAAGGTTCATAAAGGCGGCCATATGCTGGTTGATGATATTGGCAGCCTGGACCACGGCGTCGCGCGGGGCGATGGAGCCGTTGGTCTCGATCTCGAGGACAAGGCGGTCGTAGTCGGTGTGCTGACCGACACGGCAAGCCTCAACGAGCTTGGCGCAACGGGACACCGGCGAGTACAGCGAGTCGACGTGGATCACACCGATGGGATCGTTGTCGCGCTTGTTGGCCTCGCCAGAGACATAGCCGCGGCCATAGCCGATGCGCATGCTCATGGTGAGATGGCCACCCTCGGTGAGCGTAGCGATGTGCTGCTCGGGGTTGACCAGCTCAAACTCGGACGGAATAAAGAAGTCCGCACCGGTGACCTCGCAGGGGCCGTCAACCGAGATGGTGGCGGTCGCCTCGTCGGTCGTGCCGAGAGCCCTGAAGACAAGACCCTTGACATTCAGGACGATGTCGGTGACATCCTCGACCATGTTAGGGATGGTCATGAACTCGTGCTGCGCACCATCGATCTGAATAGCCTCGACGGCGGCACCCTCGAGCGAGGACAGAAGGACGCGACGAAGGGAGTTACCCAGCGTATCGCCGTAACCGCGCTCGAGCGGCTCGACGGAGACACGAGCAGACGTCTCGTTAATCTCTTCGACCTGAACCTGAGGCCTAATGAATTCTGACATGTATTACCTCCAGCCTCAGCAGCCCGGATGGACTACTTAGAGTAGAGCTCGACGATGAGCTGCTCGTTGATATCACCGCTGATCTGCTCACGCGTCGGCAGAGCGAGCACGTTACCAGACAGCTTCTCGATATCGACCTCGAGCCAGCCAGGGACCTCGAAACGCTCGGAGGAAATCAGGGCCTCCTTGATGGGGAGGAGGTCACGGAACTTCTCACCGACAGCGACGACGTCGCCGGCCTTGACGCGGTAGGACGGGATGTCCACGCGCTTGCCGTTCACGGTGAAGTGACCGTGACGGACGGACTGACGAGCCTCTTTGCGGGTGCGGGCGAAGCCAAGACGGAAGACGACGTTGTCGAGGCGAGACTCAAGGATGATCATGAGGTTCTCACCGGTGACGCCGTTCATCTTACGGGCCTTGTTGAAGTAGCCGTGGAACTGCTTCTCCAGAACGCCATAGATGAACTTGACCTTCTGCTTCTCGCGCAGCTGCATGCCGTACTCAGATTCCTTGCGACGGCGCTTGGGCTGACGGATAGATTCCTTCTTGCTGCTGTAACCGAGCTCAGCGGGATCGATCCCGAGCTGACGGCAGCGCTTAAGAACAGGAGTCCTGTCGATTGCCATATTGATACGATCCTTTCAGTTACACGCGGCGACGCTTCTTGGGGCGGCAGCCGTTGTGCGGGATGGGGGTCTTGTCCTGGATGCTCGAGACCTCGAGGCCAGCAGCCTGGAGGGAGCGGATGGCGGTCTCACGACCAGAGCCGGGGCCCTTGACGAAGACGGAAACCTTCTTCATACCGTGCTCCATGGCCTGCTTGGCAGCGGCCTCGGCAGCCATCTGGGCAGCGAACGGCGTGGACTTACGGGAGCCCTTGAAGCCCACCTGGCCAGCCGACTTCCAGGAAATGACGTTGCCCTGGGGATCGGTGATCGAAACGATCGTGTTGTTGAACGTAGAACGGATGTGAGCCTGGCCCACGGAAATGTTCTTACGGTCCGCGCGCTTCAGACGGGCAGCGCGAACGTTCTTCTTAGCAGTAGCCATCTATCTAGCGCTCCTTATTTCTTCTTCTTAGCACCGATCTGACGCTTCGGGCCCTTGCGGGTACGAGCGTTAGTGTGGGTGCGCTGGCCGCGGACCGGGAGGCCCTTGCGGTGACGAAGGCCGCGGTTGCAGCCGATGTCCATAAGGCGCTTGACGTTCTGGTTGCGCTCACGGCGGAGGTCGCCCTCAACCATGATCTGGTTCTTATCGATATAATCGCGGATGGCGTTAACCTCATCCTCGGTGAGGTCCTTAACGCGCGTATCCACGTTAACGTTGCACTCGACGCAAATCTTCGTCGCAGTGGTGCGGCCGATGCCGTAAATGTAGGTCAGACCGATCTCAACGCGCTTCTCACGCGGGAGGTCGACACCATTAATACGGGCCAACGTAGTCTCCTCTCTTAACCCTGACGCTGCTTATGACGGGGGTTCTCGCAAATGACGAGGACCTTGCCATGGCGCCTAATGATTTTGCACTTATCGCACATCTTCTTGACCGAAGGACGTACCTTCATCGTTCTTCCTTTCGGTAGCGCTCAAACTACTTCCCTACTATCTACTCGCCCAGCCGCAGGCGTTTAAAACTATGGCTGGTCTTCACACACAATCCGACCGTAGGTTGAGCTAAGCCTGCAGCCGGAAAAGAAGTGCGTGTATGCGTGCCGCTATTTATAGCGATAGGTGATGCGGCCGCGGGTCAGGTCGTACGGGGAAAGCTCCACGACAACCCTGTCACCGGGGAGAATACGGATGTAATTCATTCGGATCTTGCCAGAAATGTTGCACAGAACCGAATGACCGTTCTCGAGCTCAACCTTGAACATGGCGTTGGGCAGCGGCTCTTTAACCGTACCCTCGAGCTCAATTGCGTCTTCCTTCTTCACAAGCAATCATCTTTCTCTAGAAAACGACAGCGATTGAGTATTCTACAATACGTATGCACGCATCGTAATATCTTCGTAATGGCTCCACAACTTGGTGGAACTTGTTACTTTGAAATGTAAATGCCGACGAATTTGAACGCGGCCTCTACATCTCGCCTCCTTGCAAGGAGCACCAAGCGCCTTGCGCGTCGGTGGTGAGAATCACCGGGCCGTCATCGGTGATGGCGACGGTGTTCTCGTAGTGCGCGGCGGGCAGGTGGTCGTTGGTCGTGACGATCCAACCATCGGAGCCCGTGCTCACATGATTGGATCCCATCGTGACCATCGGCTCGATGGCAATGACCATACCGGCCTGGAGACGAACGCCCCTCCCCTTCTTTCCGTAATTCGGAACGTTGGGGTCCTCGTGCATCACATGGCCAATACCGTGCCCCACATAATCGCGAAGCACGCCATAGCCGTGAGACTCGGCGAGAGACTGGACGGCATAACCAATGTCCCCAATATGGTTACCGGGAACAGCCTGCTCGATTGCAGCCTTAAGGCAATCACGCGTAACCTCGCACAGGGCCTTGGCCTCGGGCGTGGGGGTACCGACGAAAAACGTCCAAGCGTTATCGCCGACCCAACCGTCGACAACGGCACCCGTATCGATGGAGATGATATCGCCATCGCGCAGGATCATGTCGGGATTGGGAATACCGTGCACCACAGCATCGTTAATCGATGCACAAATGGTACCGGGGAACCCGCCGTAACCCTTAAAGGCCGGGGTGCCACCATGCATGCGGATAATCTGCTCCGCAAGCTGATCAAGCTCAAAAGTCGAAACGCCGGGGCGCACCATGGCTCCAACGTGGCGGAGCGCCATCTTAGATAGCGCTCCTGCCTTCTTCATCTGCTCGATTTGCGTTGCAGACTTAATCTTGATCATAGACCGAGAGCCTCTTTGACATCCCCGTACACGGTCTCGCGAGCCTGGTCACCGTTGACCGACTTGAGCAGACCCTGGCCACGATAGTAGTCGACGAGCGGGCTCGTGGACTTCTCGTAGACGTCGAGACGGTTCTTGATGGTCTCGGGCTTGTCGTCGTCGCGCTGATACATCTCGCCTGCGCACTTGGGGCAGGTAGTATCGGCAGCGGTGCCGGTGTAACCGCAGGCGCGGCAGGTGCGACGCGAAGACAGACGGTCGATGATGACCTCGGGGGCCACGTCGACCAGAAGGGCGCAGTCGATCTCGCGACCCATGGCGGAGAGCTCGGAATCGAGCGTCACAGCCTGGGCGGTGTTGCGCGGGAAGCCATCGAGAATGAAACCCTGCTGGGCGTCATCGGCGGCAAGACGCTCCTTGACAAGGTCGATCACGAGCTGGTCGGGAACGAGCTCGCCGGCGTCCATATACTTCTTAGCCTGAATACCAAGCTCGGTGCCACCCTTGACGGCAGCACGCAGCAGGTCGCCCGTGGAAATGTGAGCGACGCCAAACTCGGCGACGAGCTCCTGTGCGACGGTGCCCTTACCGGCACCCGGAGCTCCGAGCAATACGAGGTTCATGAGCAATCCTCCTCTAGCCTATTTAAAGAATCCATCGTAATCATACATCTTGATCTGGCCTTCGAGCTTATCGACCGTGTCGAGCACGACGCCGACCATGATGAGGATGGACGTGCCGCCAAATGCCTGGATCAGCTGGTTACCCGTGAAGGAGAAGATAATCGAAGGCACGATGGCGATGAGCGCCAAGAAGACAGCGCTGGGAAGCGTGATCTTGTTGAGCGCGTTCTTGATGTAGGCCGCGGTAGCCCTGCCCGGGCGGACACCCGGAATAAAGCCACCCTGCTTCTTAAGGTTGTCGGCCGTGTCATCGGGGTTGAACACCATGGAGGTGTAGAAGTACGCGAAGAACACGATGAGGACAACGTTAAGCACCCAGTTGAGCCAACCGGTCGAAAGCGCGGAGGCAACTGCCTGAATCCAGCCGATGCCGGGGAAGAACACGGCGATCTGGGCCGGGAAGTACAGCAGCGCCGAAGCGAAGATGATCGGCACGACGCCCGCGGTGTTGACCTTGATGGGCAGGTAGGTGGTCTGGCCACCCATCATGCGACGGCCCACGACGCGCTTGGCGTAGGAGACCGGGATGCGGCGCTGGCCGCGCTCAAGGAAAACGATCAGCGGGATGACCAGCAGGATGATGGCGCAGATGATCACCATGGTGATGATGCCACCGGCGTTACCCTCGGTGCTGGAGAAAATCGCCTGCGGAAGACCGGCCATGATGTTCGCGAAGATGATCAGCGACATGCCATTGCCGATACCACGCTGGGTGATGAGCTCACCAATCCACATGATCAGCATGGCGCCCGCGGTGAGCGTACCGACGATCATGAGGTCGAAGATGATCTCGGGAGCACCGGCACCGTTGAAGCTAATGCCGAAGCTCTTAAAGAGGAAGAGGTAACCCACGGAGTTGAGGATAGCCAGAGCCAAGGTGAGGTAACGCGAATACTGCGTAATCTTGGTCTGACCGACCTCGCCCTCGCGGGCAAGCTCATGCAGGGAAGGCACGACGGCCTGGAGCATCTGGAGGATAATCGAGCTCGTGATGTACGGCATGATGCCCAAAGAGAACACCGAGACATAGCTCAACGCGCCACCAGAGAAAAGATTCAGGAGGGCCATAGCACCTGCGGCGACCGAGTTGCTCCCGGTCGAGAAAAGGCCCAGCATCCCCTGGAAGGGAATGCCGGGCACAGGAACGTGCGCACCAATGCGGTACACGACGAGCATAGCTATGGTAAAAAGAATCTTTTCGCGCAGTTCTTTGATGCGGAAAGCATTCTTAAGACCATTTAGCACGGCAGCTCGACCTTTCCGCCGGCGGCCTCGATCTTGGCCTGCGCAGAGGCGCTGACCTTGTCGACCTTGACCGTGAACTTCTTGGTGAGCTCACCATTGCCGAGCACCTTGACGGGCTCGAACTCGCTCTTGGTGATGCGAGCGGCCTTAAGAGCGGCACCGTCGATCACAGCGCCGTCCTCGAACTTACGCTCGAGACGCTCGACGTTGACAGCGGTGTACTCGATACGACGGGGGTTGCGGAAGCCCGGAAGCTTGGGCAGGCGCATAGCCAGCGGAGTCTGGCCACCCTCGAAGCCGGCACCCTTGGTGCCACCAGAGCGGGAACCCTGGCCTTTCTGGCCGCGGCCAGAAGTGGTGCCGTGACCCGAAGAATTGCCACGGCCGACGCGCTTGCGGTTCTTGGTGGAACCGGGCGCGGGAGTAAGATCGTGAAGCTGCATTTGCTACTCCTCTACAATCTCGACAAGGTGCTTGACCTTGAAGATCATGCCGCGGACGGACTCGTTGTCAGCAATCTCGCGAACCTCGCGGATCCTGTGGAGACCGAGGGCACGGACAGTACGGACCTGGTCCTGCTTGCAACCATTGGTGCTGCGGACCTGCTTGATCTTGATGGTGTCAGCCATGCTTAGTTCTCCTTACCGACGAACATCTCGGAGACCGTCAGGCCACGGCGAGCCGCGACGTCCTCAGGGCTGGAGAGCTCCTTGAGGCCCTCGACGGCAGCCTTGATGATGTTAAGGCCGTTGTCGGTACCGAGGGACTTGGACAGGACGTTCTTGATGCCAGCAAGCTCAAAGAGGGGGCGCACAGCGCCGCCGGCGATAACGCCGGTACCCTCGACAGCGGGCTTGATGATGATGCGGCCGGCACCAAAGTGACCGAGAACCTCGTGCGGGATGGTGCCCTGATCGGTCACCGGCACGTGGAACATGTTCTTCTTGGCATCGAGAGACGCCTTGGAGATGGCCAGGGGCACCTCAGCGGACTTGCCCATGCCAACGCCGACGTTGCCCTTGCCGTCGCCAACGACGACGAGAGCGACGAGGCTCATGCGACGACCACCCTTGACGGTCTTCGACACGCGGTTGATGTAAACGACGCGCTCCTCGAACTCGGAGGCCTCGCGCTGCTGCTTCTGATTACGAGCCATGTGCTACATACCTCCTAGAACTCGAGACCGGCGGCACGAGCACCGTCGGCGAGGGCCTTGACGCGGCCATGGTAGATACGGCCACCGCGATCGAAGGCGACCTTGGTGATGCCGGCCTCGATGGCGCGCTTGCCAACGAGCTGACCGACCTTCTCCGCAGCCTCCTTGTTCGAGGTGTGGGTGCCCTTGAACTCGGCCTCGAGGGTCGAGGCAGAGACGAGCGTCAGGCTGGAGCCCTTGCTGTCGTCGATGATCTGGGCATAGATGTTGGCGTTAGTACGGGTCACGCGAAGACGCGGACGCTCGGCGGTACCCGAGACCTTGCCGCGAACACGACGCTGACGACGCTTGAGGCCTTCCAGCTTCGCCTTATGCTTGTTCATACGTAAACTCCTAAAAAGGTTGATCTTGCCAGCACCTGACGGGGTGCTGGTCTTATGCGAGTGAGTCGGTTACGACTACTTGGCGGCCTTACCCAGCTTGCGGCGGATGTGCTCGCCAACATAGTGGATACCCTTGCCCTTGTAAGGCTCGGGAGGACGATGACCGCGGATCTCAGCGGCGATCTGACCGACCTGCTGCTTGTTGATACCCTTGACGTTCACGTGGGTGTTGTCGGGAACCTCGAAGGTGATGCCCTCGGGAGCCTCGATGATCACGGGGTGCGAGAAGCCCAGGGAGAACTCGAGGTTCTTGCCCTTCTGCTGCACGCGGTAACCGACGCCGGCGAGCTCGAGCTTCTTCTCGAAGCCCTCGGAAACGCCAACAACCATGTTGTGGATGAGGGCGCGGGTGAGGCCGTGGCGGGCACGGGTCTCACGCTCGTCGTCGGGACGGGAAACGGTGAGGACGTTGTCCTCGACGTTGATAGCGAGCTTCTCAAAGACATCGAGCTCGAGCTGGCCCTTGGGGCCCTTGACGACAACGTTGTTGCCGTTGACTGCCACTTCGACTCCGGCGGGAATCTGGACAGGCTTATTACCGATACGAGACACGGTGATCTCCTTTCCTTCTACCTACCGAGCGAATTACCAGACGTAAGCGATGATCTCGCCGCCGACGTTGTGCTTGCGAGCATCGCGGTCGGTCATGACGCCATGGCTGGTGGAAATAATGGCGGTACCAAGGCCACCGCGGACGCGGGGCATGTCGGCAACGCCGGTGTACTTACGCAGGCCCGGCTTGGAAATGCGGCGGATGCCGTTGATGACCTTAGCCTTCTTGGGACCATACTTAAGCGTGATGTGCAGAGTCTTCTGGGGAACGGTGTCCTCGACATCGTAGCCCTCGATGTAGCCCTCCTCGTGCAGAACACGAGCGATCTCGACGAGCTTCTTGCTGCTCGGCATGGAGACCGTAGCCTTGTTCACAGAGTTAGCGTTACGGATGCGCGTAAGCATATCTGCGATCGGGTCTGTAAGGTTCATACAGATTCTCCTTCGTTCTTGATGAACACGTGCTCTTGGTTCTTCGCCGCCCTTAACGGCAAAGCCTAACTAGCGCGTTTTCCCTGTTCCAAACGGATGCTTGAAACGCTGGTAGTGACTTACCAGCTGGCCTTCTTAACGCCGGGAAGCTCGCCCTTGAGTGCAAGCTCACGGAAGCAGACACGGCACAGGCCGAACTTGCGGTACACAGAGTGCGGACGGCCGCAGCGCTGGCAGCGCGTGTACTCACGAGTAGAGAACTTCTGCTTGCGATTGCACTTGACGATCATCGATGTCTTAGCCACTTATATCCTCCTCACATAGAGTATTGTTCGCCCCAAACGCCGCCCCCTTGTGGGAACGGCGCTTATAGGGCAGGTGAACCTATTTCTTGAACGGGAAACCGAAGGCGTCCAGAAGGGCCTTGGCCTCCTCATCGGTATTGGCGGTGGTCACGAAAGTGATGTCCATACCACGCTGGTGATCGACGGAATCGAAGTCGATCTCGGGGAAGATGAGCTGCTCGGTGACGCCCATGGAGAAGTTACCACGGCCATCGAAGCTCTTGGCGGAGATGCCGCGGAAGTCGCGGATACGGGGGATCGCGACGGAGGTCAGACGATCGAAGAACTCCCACATACGGTCGCCGCGCAGGGTAACCTTGCAGCCGATCGGCATACCAGCGCGCAGGCGGAAGGTAGCGATGGACTTGCGGGCACGGGTGATCATCGGCTGCTGGCCGGTGATGGCGCGCAGGTCGCGCACGGCACCGTCGATGGCCTTGGAATCGGTAGCGGCCTCGCCGACACCCATGTTCACGACGATCTTCTCAAACTTGGGGATCATCATGACGTTCTCGTACTGGAACTTGTCCTGAAGCTGCTGCTTGACCTCGTTGTTGTACTTGGTCTTCAGACGCGGCACATACTTCTCTTCTGCCATTGTTCACTCCTTCTTGGGGTTTTAAGCACGGGGCGTGGCCACGACGGGTTGTCCTCGTGCCTCCTGGCTGCATCCGCGCCGCTCATGGCATTTTGCGGTTTGGACTCGACACAGCAGGAGCCGACAAAACAATCGGTACTATACGCGCATTGGGTGCGTATTTCCAGAAAAACCTCGTCTGCCTGCACAACTCCACAACTCCCCCGCACAAATGGATCCCAAAAAGCAGTTGCGGTGAAATAGGGACTGTTTGATGGCTTAACAGGCTTAAACAGTCCCTATTTCACCGCAACTTATATATGGGCGTTATTTTTGGCGAGGCAGGACCAGGTTGAGGACGACGGCGACAAGTGCGGCGACGGCAATGGAGGATCCGCCAAAGACGGTGCCGACCCATGCGGGAAATCCAGCGCCGGCAAGCGCGCCGGCCGTGCGCTCGATGCCCGTGCCAAAGGCGATAGAGAGGCCCATGAGCGTGGTATCGCGCTGAGACAGGCCGTGGCGGGCAAACATGACCACGCCGTTCATGCCGATGGTCGCGAACACTCCGATCGTGGCGCCGCCGATTACTGGCTGCGGAATGGATGTGAGCACTGCCGCGCACTTGGGCAGCAGGCCCGCGATGAGTAAGATGGCGGCGGCGAGCGTAAAGACCATACGGTTGACGACCTTGTTCTCGGCGATAATGCCCACATTCTGACCAAAGGTTGCCGTGGGGACGCCGCCCAAAAAGCCCGACAGCATACCGACCAGGCCGTTGGCGATCAGGCCACCCGAGATCTGGCCATCGGTCGCAGGGGTATCGAGCGCAGCGGACGAGACAGCGGCAAACTCGCCCATGACCTGCACGGCGTTGACAATGGCGACGACGCCCACGACGGCGCACGCGGCCGGGTCGAACACCAGGCGATGGGCGCCCAGGGCCGGCGGGGCGAACCAGCTGGCGGTCGCGATGGCCGAGAAATCGACCATGCCCAACACCGCAGCCAAAACAAAGCCCGCGCAGATACCAGCTAGGATGCTGCCCAGCCTAAGCGCACCCTTGCCGTAGTTGCCGGCCATAAAAGTGACGACA
>CALGKS010000478.1 GCA_937930475.1 uncultured Collinsella sp.
AAGGAGTACGGCGACCTGACCAACCGTTTCTACAATCGCAACCTCGCCGGCGGTGCCATGCTCGATATTGGCGTGTATGCCCTGTCCGTTATGCGCCTGTTTATGGCGAGCCAGCCCGCCGAGGTAGTTTCGCTGGGCAACACCTGCGAGACTGGTGTCGATGTTGCGGGCGGCATTGTCTGCCGTAACGCCGAGCAGCAGCTGGGCGTCGTGAGCCTTACGATCCACTCCAAGCAGCCCAAGCGCTCGGTCATCAGCTTCGACAAGTGCTATATCGAGGTCAACGAATATCCGCGTGCCGATCACGCGACCATCGTGTGGACTGCGGACGGCCACCGCGAGGAGGTCCATGCCGGCACTGAGGCTTACGCCCTTTGCTATGAGATGGCCGATCTAGAGAAGGCTGTTGCCGGTGACGACTCCAAGCGCGAGCTTCTGAGCTATGCCTCTGATGTAATGGAGCTTATGACCAAGCTTCGCGCCGACTGGGGAGTCGTGTACCCCGAGGAGGACTAAGCGATGCTTGCGGAGGATAGGCTCAACGCGATCGTGTCGATGGTGCAGCAGGCCGGCTCGGCAACGGTGCCGGAGCTTGCCGAGGCCCTGGGCGTGACAGCGTCTACCATTCGGCGTGATCTGCAGACGCTCGACCGCGCGCACCGTATCGCCAAGGTGCACGGAGGTGCGACGAGTCTGGAGCGCGCGCACGTGACGCGCGACCTAACGATCAATGAGCGCAGTGATCTCCATAACGACGACAAGGAGCGTATCTGCGCCCGTGCGGCGGCGCTCGTGGAGCCCGAGAGCTTTGTATACATCGACTCGGGTTCGACGACGCTCAGGCTCATCGAGCATCTTCCGCATCTCGAAGGGGTAACCTATGTGACTGATTCCGTGCTCCATGCTCAGCATCTCGCTTTGCGCGGCATGCGTACCGTGGTGCTGGGCGGCGAGCTCAAACCCGAGACCGAGGCGCTCGTTGGCCCCGATGCCTTGGCAACTCTAGAACGCTACAACTTCAACTGCGGCTTCTGGGGCTCCAACGGCATTGCCGCCGAGCAGGGTTTTACGACTCCCGATATCGAGGAAGCGCAGGTCAAGCGTATCTCGATGCGCCATACGGCCAAACGCTTCGTAATCTCGGACGCCAGCAAATTTGGCATGGTGGCGCCCGTCAAGTTCGCGGACTTCCGCGACGCAACAATTATTACCGCGGGCGAAGTGCCCGCCAAGTACCGGGCAATGGACAACGTCATCACGGTCTAGCGAGCGGGGGCGGGCTAAGGCCAATGCCATTTAGTTTTCTCAGTAGAAAAGCGGCAACGTCCATCCCGGGCGTTGCCGCTTTTGTTGTCTACCGGTTTGTCTAAATCTGTAACAACTGGACCGTTAAAAGTGGGTTAGATGTTACAGATTGAGATACTTCCGAACCTTGCCGTCCCTTTGTCTCGATCTGTAACATCTGGGACCGATTTTGACGAGTTATTGTTACAGATTGAGATTTTCCCTTGAGGGGGATTCGAATGTCTCGATCTGTAACGGATAGACCGGAAAATGGGTTCTAACTGTTACAGATCGAGACGTTTTGGGACCGCGGCTGAGCCATTGCGGCAAAGCCACCACAAAGGTGCCTGCCCTTTTTGGCAGGTTTTAGGGCTCCCAGGGGCAGGGGGCTTCGATGTGGATGTGCTCACCGGTTACGGGATGCGTAAAGGACACGCTGTGGGCATGGAGCATCAGGCCGCAGGGGCGCGGCGTTCCGTACAGGTCGTCGCCAACCAGGGGATGGCGCTCGCTTGCCAGATGCACACGGATTTGGTGCTTGCGGCCGGTGAGCAGCTCGACATCGATATACGAGCGCGTGGGCAGGCCACGACGGCTCTTAAGACGCTTGAGCACCTTCACGCGCGTCTGAGACGGCTTGCCGCTGGCGCCGACGCGCATCTTGCGGCTGTCGTGACGGTCGCGGGCGATGGGCTTGTCGATGAGCTTTTCGTTCCAGTCGATTTTGCCTTCGGCGAGCGCCAGATAGTGCTTTTCGAAAGCGTGGTCGATCACCATCTGGTCAAAGGCGGGCTGCGTCTGCTTGTCGAGCGAGAACAACACCACGCCGGTGGTGTCGCGGTCCAGGCGGTTGAGCGGCTGCATGTCGGTCGCGGCAAAGCCGTCGCCCATCGCCAGCAGCAGGTCGCTGGCGTAGTCGGTGAGCGTGCGCTCGCCGGTGCCATCGCCGTGGACGATCATACCGGCAGGCTTGTCGATGGCCATGAGCCAGGCGTCGCAGTAGAGGACTTGAGGTTCTTCGTTCACGTGTAAGCCTTTCAGTTAGCTGATTCCGACAAACATGCAGCCCGAGGTCGCCCCGCGTAGGCGGGCGGCGGGCTTGCGACCGGCCTGCGCGGCCTCGACGGCGCGACGGACGCGGGCGACGGCACGGCCCACCTCATCCGTCTCGAGCAGCGTTCCGTCCACCATGAGACGGCGCACGCCGGCGTCGAGCAGCTGTGGAACCTGCGGTGTGAGGTCGATGGGGTAGGCGTCGTACAGGCGAGAGCGGCCGTGGATGTCGGTG
>CALGKS010000479.1 GCA_937930475.1 uncultured Collinsella sp.
ACCGGAGAATCGATGCCCGACGACAGCAGCGTCACGACCTTGCCGGCAGAGCCCACCGGCAGACCGCCCACGCCGCGCTCCGAGCGCGCATACACATAGACGCTGCCCTGGACCACCAGCACGTGCACCATCGCGTCGGGATCGTGCATCTGGACCTTTTTATCGGGGAACGCCTCGCACAGCACCTCGCCAACCTGTCGATTGATATCAATCGAGGTGAGTTCGTAATCGGTGTTGGAGCGCTTGGCGTGTACCTTAAACGAATCGAAGGGGCCAAACTCACGCAGCGCCTTTACAGCCGCCGCGCAGTACTCCTGCGGGTCGCGATTGGTGTGATAGGCCAGGGAGACACGGGCAACGCCGGGGACGGTGCGGATGACACGCGCCGCCTCGTCGGCTTGATGCTCGTTAAAGGTCACGAGGATATAACCGGAAATTCGAGACACGGCATTCACGGAAAAGGCGGCCAAAGCCGCCTTAATGTTATCCATGAGGATATGCTCAAAATGTGCGCGGTTCTTGCCCTTCAGTCCAACCTCATGATAGTGGACCAGGCAGACGCGAGCTGCCATTTAGGCTTCAGCAACCTTATGGCCGAGCGCCTTCTCGTAACGGGCCTCATCGTAGGAGATATCGCCGTCGACGATCTCGTCCATAGCCATCGAGATGGTATCGGCACCGGAGAGCGCGATGGTGATGTCGTCGACATCCTGGACGGCAAGCACGCGGTTATGCTGGCCGCGCAGCATGCTATTGATGTCGCAGGCACGCTTAGAGGCAAGCGAAGCGAGCAGGAAGCGGTTGTGATCGGTCTTCTCCAGAAGATCGTCAATGCAAGGCTTTACAACGGACACGGACCTCAGATCCTTTCATGCATATCGAGAACGCGAACGAGCTCGTCGGTCGCGCGGTCGAGATCGTCATTCACCACGACGTCGTCGTAGCGGTCGGCAAGGGCAAGCTCATGGGCGGCGTTTGCCATACGCAGCTCGATCGTCTCGGGCGTTTCGGTACCGCGACCGACCAGACGCTCGCGGAGCACCTCGAGCGAGGGCGGCTTGATAAAGATCAGCACGGCCTCGGGGAAACGCTCCTTAACCTGCAGGGCACCCTGGACATCGATCTCCAAGATTAGAGACGCGCCAGAGGCGAGCTTGGACTGAACCTCGCTCACCAACGTGCCATAGCAGTTACCGTGGACCTCGGCCCACTCAACAAACTCACCGTTTGCCACGCGGCGGTCGAACTCCTCGCGCGTCAGGAAAAAGTAATTGACGCCATCGACCTCGCCTTTACGTGGGGCTCGCGTGGTAGCCGAAACCGTCAGACCCAGGTTCGAGCGACGCTCGCGCACACGAGTGACGAGCGTGCCCTTGCCCGCGCCTGACGGTCCAGAAATCACAAAGAGCTTTGAATCCTGAGCGCTCACTTATTTGGTCAGCTGCTCGAGGAGCTGCTCGCGCTGACGGACGCCAAGGCCCTGGACGCGACGGGTAGCGGAGATGCCGAGCTCCTCCATGATCTTGGCGGCCTTGGCCTTGCCATAACCGGGGAGAGACTCGATGAGGGTGGAAACCTTCATGCGGGAAGCAATGGGGTCATCGGAGTTGAGCACGGACTCGAGGGACTTCTCGCCCTTCTTGATCTGCTCACGGAGCTCTGCGCGAGCGTGACGTGCGGCGGCAGCCTTCTCAAGAGCCTGCTTGCGCTGCTCATCGGTAAGCTGAGGGAGTGCCATTCGTACCTCCAAATAGTTGGGTTATATCTGATTCAATATTTGGCATTTTAGCACGTAAAGCGTACAAAATGCTCAATCGCGGCTCCATAGGTTAGACGATACCCGCAAAAAGTGCAATATATCGCGCTAAAAGAAGAGCCCCTGACCTGCGATTCCACACAAAGGATGGGAAAGTTTTCGCAGGCACAGGGGCTAATTTGTGCTAATGAGACCCAAAAGTGGTGACTTGAGGGAATCTTTTACGCGACGTTTTCGACCAGCTCGGCAACGATGGCGTCAAACGCGGCAACCGGATCGTCGGCGCCGGTAATGGGGCGGCCCACCACGATATGGCTCGCGCCGCGCTCGATAGCCTGGGAAGGCGTGGCCACGCGGGACTGATCGCCCAGCGCAGCACCAACCGGACGCACGCCCGGGGTCACAATCAACGCATCGGGGCCCAGCAGCTCACGCATGTCATGAGCCTCCATCGGCGAGCACACGATGCCGTCGATACCGTTGGCCTGGGCGAGTTTTGCCAGACGGGCGGCCTCCTCGGCAACGGGCGACTCGACTCCGATCTCGCTCAGCGCATCCTGGTTCATGCTCGTAAGCACGGTGATGGCGACGAGCTTGGCTCGATCCTCGCGTGCCTCCTCGGCACCCTCACGGCAGGCGGCGAGCATAGCACCCGAACCCAAGCCGTGGACCGAAAGCAAGTCGGCACCGGCAAGTGAGGCCGAACGAGCGGCACCGCGCACCTGATGCGGAATGTCATGGAACTTAAGGTCGAGGAAGACCTTAAAGCCCAGGTCCTTAAAGGTCTTGACGATCTCGGGACCCTCGGCGTAATAGAGCGTCATGCCCACCTTGAGCCAGGCGGCATGGCCCGAAAGCTCATGGGCGAGCTCGAGCGCACGCTCACGGTCGCAGTCGAGGGCGACGATAACGCGGTCGCGGGCATCGGTCTCTAGCATTCGAAAGCACCTACCAGCTCGTTGATGTCCTTCACGCCCTGGGACTCGGCCCAGGCCTCGAGCTCGCGCGCAATCTTGAGCGAAGCGCACGGATCGACGAAGTTGGCCATTCCGACCGATACGCAGGTGGCACCGGCCAGGATAAACTCGGCCGCGTCCTCACCGGTCATGACGCCGCCGACACCGTTGATGGGAATGTCGACGGCTTGGGCAACCTCCCAGACCATACGCACGGCGATGTGATGGCACAGCGGGCCCGAAAGACCGCCCTTGGGCTTGGCCACACGCGACTTGCGGGTGTGGACGTCGATGGCCATACCCTGGATGGAGTTGAT
>CALGKS010000480.1 GCA_937930475.1 uncultured Collinsella sp.
CGAGCTGGTTTACCGGTGAGTTCGATCACGGCGACGCGATTGTGACCATCAAGCCCGGACAGGGTGGCCTGGAGGCGCAGGACTGGACCTTCATGCTCTTTAAGATGTACATGAAGTACTGCCAGCGCCGCGGTTGGAAGGTCACGATTAACGACTGCCCAGCCGCCGAGATCATCGGCATTGATCGCGCGACCTTTACCGTCGAGGGCAAGGATGCCTTTGGCATGCTGCGTGCCGAGGCTGGTGTGCACCGCCTGGTACGCATTAGCCCCACCGATGATAAGAAGCGCCGTCAGACTACGTTTGCCGGCGTCGAGGTCATTCCCGTACTGCCCGATGATATCGACATCGAGATCAACCCCGACGACATCCGCGTGGACGTGTACCACGCGAGCGGTCCGGGCGGTCAGGGCGTCAATACCACCGACTCCGCCGTGCGCGTGACGCATTTTCCCAGCGGCATTGTGGTTACCTGCCAAAACGAGCGCAGCCAGATTCAGAACAAGGCCGCGTGCATGCAGATTCTCAAGGCCCGTCTGTACGAGATCGAGCTCGAGAAGCGTGCCGAGGCGCTCGAGGAGATCCGCGGGCCCAAGACCACGATCGGGTTTGGCAACCAGATTCGCAGCTACGTGCTCTACCCGTACCAGATGGTCAAGGACCTGCGTACGGGCGTGGAGACCAGCAACGTCGAGGCCGTTCTCGACGATGGCGATCTGGATCCGTTTGTGATCGGCTACCATCGCTGGGCAACCGGCAACGCCGATGCGGAAAGCCAGAGCGCCTAAATCTTTGGGCTGAGGTTTAGGCCGATTCAAGCCCTGCACGGGGGTGGTATTTGCTCTCCGAATCGGTAGAATCGAATACAGCAAGAAGTTCAAAGCGCATCCGACGGGGTGCGCTTTTTTGAGGGAGGCAGCATGGCATATCGTCTGGACATCAAGCGCATTCTTTCGATGAACTTCTTTCACGATCTGCCCAAGATTATGCTGGGCTGCGCTCTGGCCGCTATCGCGACGGACCTGTTTTTGATCCCCAATGGCCTTGCCGCCGGCGGCGTTACGGGTCTCGCCACGATTATTCAGGCGGTCGGCGCCTCGTATGGCATATCGCTTCCCGTCGGTATCCAGACCATCGTGATGAATGCCTTGCTGCTGCTGGTCGTTATGCGCGAGGGTGGCATGTTCTACGTGGTCCAGACGG
>CALGKS010000481.1 GCA_937930475.1 uncultured Collinsella sp.
TTTGCGCAGGTGAATTGCATATTTGTTAGAATGGCGTTAACCGTAGGTTTACACCGTGCGATGCAGCTCATTCTCAATTGAGCGTGTGACCTGCGAAAACAACCCCCTGTGGCACCATGCGGTCACGGGCGCGAAAACGGGAGATTGACGTGTACGATCGACGACTTGAGGCCATATCGGCCGCCGCGGAGCTGGGGAGCTTCTCGCGTGCGGCGGCAAGATTGCGCGTGTCGACCCCGGCCCTCGTCAAGCAGGTGTCGGGCTTCGAGGCCGAGTTCGGCATCACGTTGTTCGAGCGCTCGCACTCGGGCGTCAAGGTGACGCCGGCCGGCGCACTGCTGGTGGACGACGCGCGCTCGACCATGCGGCAGTCCGAGGACGCGCTGCGCCGTGCCCGACGCGCGGCGGGCGATGGTGGTGCCGTGCGCCTGGGCGTGTCAATGATGTGCCCAGGACGCCAGACGCTGTCGATGTGGTCGGGCATCCACGATCTGGAACCGTCGCTACGATTTGAGATCGTGCCGGTAAGTGACCTCTACGACGAGCGCGAGACCGTCATGCGCAGCTTGGGCCGCGAGGTCGATGTGGTGCAGTCGAGTTTTTCTACCCCACGCTGGGGCGACGCTTGCCAAAAGCTCCACATCGTTAACGTACCGTTTTATATCGACCTGCCGCGCGCGAGCCCGCTTGCGCGCAAGAGCCGCATCACGGTTGCCGACCTGGAGGGCATGCGCCTGCGCGTGCTTCGTCACGGCAACGACGCCATGGACAGCCTGCGCATCGACCTGTTGGCCGACGGCGGCGTGGATGTCATCGACGTCGATAGCTTTGACTTCGCGCTCTTTAACGAGGCCGAGGAAAAGGGCGACGCGGTGCTCACCTGCGGCGCGTGGTCGGGCGTACATCCAGCCTTTGTGGGCGTGCCGTTCCTATGCGGCCGCGAGGTGCCGGTCTATCTGCACTACCCGCTCGAGCCCACCTTACAAGTGCAAAAATTCGTCAACGCCATGGCCCAACTCCTCAACTAGCTCATTTGGGACGGGGCTTTTTTAGCTACTTACAAAACGAGGCCCTGGCCAAACGGCCAGGGCCTCACTAACTTTCATTCCGTTCTAAATGACGGGCTGATCGCGCGCAGGAGGGCGCCCCGGGGACGGGCGGGGTATTTCCTCCGCGCGCAGTTTCGCAGCGCAGCGAGAATGTTTGAGCACGGAGGAATTACCCCGCCCGTCCCCGGGGCGCCCTCCGTCAGTAATCGGTCCTACTCCAGCTCAAACGCACCCGTGTACAGCTGATAGTAGTATCCGCGCTTGGCGATGAGCTCGTCGTGGTTGCCGCGCTCGATGATGCGGCCGTGGTCCAGGCAGATAATCGCGTCGGAGTTGCGCACGGTGGAGAGGCGGTGCGCGATGACAAACGTCGTGCGGCCCTCCATGAGCTTATCCATGCCGGCCTGCACGATGGCCTCGGTGCGGGTGTCGATGGAGCTCGTGGCCTCGTCCAGAATCATTGCCGGCGGATCGGCGACGGCGGCGCGTGCGATCGAAATCAGCTGGCGCTGGCCCTGCGACAGCTGCGCGCCGTTGCCGGTGAGCATGGTGTCGTAGCCGTCGGGCAGGCGGGTGATAAAGTCGTCCGCGCCCGCGAGCTTGGCCGCCGCGATGCACTCCTCGTCGGTGGCGTCCAAGTTGCCGTAGCGGATGTTGTCCATCACGGTGCCGGTGAACAGGTTCACGTCCTGCAGCACCACGCCCAGCGAGCGGCGCAGATCGGCCTTGCGGATCTTGTTGACGTTGATGCCGTCGTAGCGAATCTTGCCGTCGGCGATGTCATAGAAGCGGTTGATGAGGTTGGTGATGGTCGTCTTGCCGGCACCGGTGGCGCCGACAAACGCGACCTTCTGGCCCGGCTTGGCAAACACGGACACGCCGTGCAGCACCTCGTGGTCGGGCGTGTAGCCAAAGTCGACGTTGTCCATGACCAGGTCGCCGCGCAGCGGTACGTACTCGATCTCGCCGGTTGCGCGGTGCGGATGTTTCCACGCCCACATGCCGGTGTGGTGGTCCGCCTCCTCGAACTCCCAAGTCTCGGGGTTCACCTGCGCGTTGACGAGTGTCACGTAGCCTTCGTCGGCCTCGGGCTCCTCGTCGATGAGCTCAAAGATGCGGTCGGCGCCGGCGAGGCCCATGACCACGGCGTTGATCTGCTGTGAGATCTGGCCGATCTGTCCGCAGAACTGCTTGGTCATGTTGAGGAACGGCACCACGACGGCGATGGACAGCGCCATGCCCGAGATGCTCAGGTTGGGCACGCCCAGCGCCAGGAAAATGCCGCCCGCCAGTGCGACCAGCACGTAGAGCAGGTTGCCCAGGTTCATAAGGATGGGCATGAGGATGTTGGCGTACATGTTGGCCTTCTGGGAGACCTCGAAGAGCTTTTCGTTGCGCTCGTCAAAATCGGCCTCGGCGGCAGACTCGTGGCAGAACGCCTTGACGACCTTCTGGCCGTTCATGACCTCCTCGATATGGCCCTCGACCACGCCGAGCTCGGTCTGCTGCGCAATGAAGAAGCGCGCGGAGTTGGAGCCGAGCAGCTTGGTCATAAAGGTCATAAAGGCGACGCCGGCGATGATGACCAGGCACATCCACACGCTGTAGTACAGCATGATAAAGAACACCGTGACGATGATGATGATCGTCATGAGCAGGTTGGGCAGCGACTGGCTGATCATCTGACGCAGCGTGTCGATGTCGTTGGTGTAGTGGCTCATGATATCGCCGCGCTGGTGCGTGTCGAAGTAGCGGATCGGCAGGTCCTGCATGCGGTTGAACATCATCTCGCGCAGCTTCTCCAGCGAGCCCTGCGTGACGATAGCCATGGCGCGGTTCCAGAAGAGCGAGGACAGGACGCCGACGCCGTAGATGCAGGCGAGGGTGGTCACGAGCTGTGCGATCTTGGGCTGCGCGGCTTCCCAATCGCCCGACTGCCACGATTCGCTAATAATTTGCAGGGCGCTCTGCAGGAAGGTCGCGCCGATGGAGTTGATGATGGCGCAGAGCACCACGCCGGCGACGACGAGGGGCAAAAGCACGGGATAGAAGCCAAAGAGCGTCTTGATGAGGCGCGACATGGTGCCGCCCTTGCGGTTGAGCGCGCGCTCGGCGGTCGTTGCCTTACTCATGGGCCTCGCCTCCTTCCTGGGTCTGAGCTTGCGTTGCGGTCATGTCGGTGTTGTCTGCCGCCGTGTTCGCGTCGCCAGAGACGTCGTCGGCGTCTTGCGTACCTTCGGCAGACATCTTGTTTTGCGAGGTAAAGGTCTCTCGGTAGATCTCGCTCGTCTTGAGCAGCTCGTCGTGGTTGCCGATGTCCTTGATACGGCCGCCCTCCATGACGATGATGCGGTCGGCATCCTGCACGGAGCTAATGCGCTGGGCGATGATGAGCTTGGTCGTGTTGGGCAGGTAGCTCGCCAGGCCCTCGCGAATCTTGGCGTCGGTCTTGGTGTCGACGGCGCTCGTGGAGTCGTCCAGGATCAAGATCTTGGGGCGACGCAGCAAGGCGCGCGCGATGCACAGGCGCTGCTTCTGGCCGCCGGAGACGTTGGAGCCGCTCTGCTCAATCCAGGTGTCGTAGCCCTTGGGGAAGCCGTCGACAAACTCATCGGCGCAGGCCAGGTGTGCTGCCTCGCGGACTTCCTCGTCGGTGGCGTTCGGGTCGCCCCAGCGCAGGTTCTCGGCGATGGTACCGCTAAACAGTACGTTTTTCTGCAGCACCATGGCTACCTGGTGGCGCAGCGCGTCCAGGTCGTAGTCGCGCACGTCCATGCCGCCTACGCGCACGGTGCCTTCGGTGGCGTCGTACAGGCGGGCGATGAGGTTTACGAGCGTGGAC
>CALGKS010000482.1 GCA_937930475.1 uncultured Collinsella sp.
GCTCATAGGCCTCGAGCAAATTGTCGTGGATGAGCTGGACCGCCTGACGCGCCATCTTGCGCGTGTAGGGCGTGGTGCTACGGCCGATAAAGGCCTCGACAGCATGCGTCAGGGCATCCATACCCGTCTGCCCCGCAATGGACGCCGGCAACCCGCGCGTAAACTCGGGGTCGTGGACTGCAAAACGCGGGATGAGCACAAAATCGTTAATGGGGTATTTATAGTGCGTCTCATCATCGGTGATAACCGCCGCAAGCGTGACCTCGCTTCCCGTACCGGCGGTAGTGGGAACCGCAATAAGCAGCGGCAGGAGACGGTGGACACGCAACAGGCCACGCATCTTGTTGATGGGCTTGTTTGGCTGCGCAATGCGCGCCCCCACACCCTTGGCGCAGTCCATGGCTGATCCTCCGCCAAAGCCGATAATGGCCTGGCAGGCGCCCTCTCGATACAGCGCCGCCGCTTCCTCCACGTTTGAGACCGTGGGGTTCGCACGCGTTTCGGCATAGACCGTAACGCCAATCCCCTGAGCCGTAAGCGCACACTCGAGCGATGCCGTGAGCCCCAAACGTGCAATACCAGGGTCTGTCACGATAAGGACCTTCTGGATCGAGCGCTTTTGAAGCACCGCGGGCACATCCTCGGCATGCTCCAAAATGTGCGGCTCGGTATAGGGCAGGATCGGCAATGCAATGCGAAAAACCGTCTGATATGTTCGGCACCAGGCACGACGGGCTAGATGCATAAAGGAAACTCCTATATTTGTTGATAGGTCAACATTTGCTCGACCGATTGTACTCAGCGGCGGTCAAAGACGGCTTGCCAATCGTTAATCAATCAACATCTTCATATCTCAAAATTGTTTTATTAAAAATCATTCCTAATAGGCTTCACATTTGGTTGCATTTATGGATAATAGAACTCGTCAAGACGCACGTCCGGAGAGGGCCCTTACGGGACCGGACGAGCGCACAATCGCCATCGATCGAAAGGATCGAATCATGAAGTTTGTTTGCCCCGTTTGCGGTTATGTGGAAGAGTTCGACGGCGACCAGCTGCCCGAGGACTTCAAGTGCCCCCAGTGCGGCGTTCCCGGTTCTCGTTTCCTGAAGCAGGAGGAGGGCCAGCTCGAGTGGGCCGCCGAGCACGTCGTGGGCGTCGCCAAGATGGAAGGCGTCTCCGAGGACATCGTTGCCGACCTTCGCGCCAACTTTGAGGGCGAGTGCTCCGAGGTCGGTATGTACCTGGCCATGGCTCGCGTCGCTCATCGCGAGGGCTACCCCGAGATTGGCCTGTACTGGGAGAAGGCTGCCCACGAGGAGGCCGAGCACGCCGCTAAGTTCGCCGAGCTCCTGGGCGAGGTCGTGACTGACTCCACCAAGAAGAACCTCGAGATGCGCGTTGAGGCCGAGAACGGCGCCACCGCCGGCAAGACCGATCTTGCCAAGCGCGCCAAGGCCGCTGGCCTCGATGCCATCCACGATACCGTGCACGAGATGGCTCGCGACGAGGC
>CALGKS010000483.1 GCA_937930475.1 uncultured Collinsella sp.
GGTAGCCCATCACGCTCGACACGCTGTACTTCGGCGGTATCGCCAGCAGCATGTGGACGTGGTCGGGCATCAGGTGCCCCTCGATGATCTCTATCCCCTTGTACTGGCAGAGCTTCCTGAAGATCTCCCCAAGGTCGGACCTTATTTGGTTGTAGATGACTTTGCGCCTATACTTCGGCGTGAACACGACGTGGTACTTGCACATCCACTTCGTGTGCGACAGGCTGTAGGCCTTCTGGGCCATACGCCACCACCGCCCTCTCGACTCGGATTCCTTGCGGCCTGAACAATCGCAAGTGTCCGGCGAGGGGGCGGCTTTGTAAAGCCGGTTGTCCCCACCCGCATAGCGGGTGGTTTCTGATGCGGCGCGCTGCGCGCCCCGCACAGGCTAAAGCCTTTAAGAAAAATGCGCCCCTGTGGGCGCACCATCCCGTTCGCTATTCCGCCTTTTTAACGCGCGGCTTGCGACCGCGCGGCTTATCGATAAGCGCGTCGGCGCCGCCATCGCGATACTGACGACACCAAGCCTTGACCGAAGACTCGCTGGGAATCTTGTGCTTGATCATGGCCTCGCGAACCGTTAGGCCGTTTTCCAAACGGTCCTTAACCACGGCGAGCTTGACGTCGTACGAATAGGTGTGATGATGCGAACCGGCGTTGAGAACGGCGTCGGCACCGCCCACGGCGTATGCGCGGGCCCACTGACGAGCCGTGGCCTGGGGAATGCCAAGCTTTGCGGCGAGGGCGCGGTGACCGACCCCCTCTTGGAGGATCTCGACGGCGCGCTGCCTAACCTCGAGCGCATGCGTACGAGTCCTTGTTGCTTCTGACATACCTGCCACTTCTACTTCTTAGCCTTAAACGTTAAATTGCTTTCTTACGTGCGAGTTAGATAGTAGCATTTTACTGTTTGCTCAAAGCAGTTAATTAAAATAGACGCGGCGTTATCTGGGCATTTGACACCAATTTACGACATTTCTTTATCGATTATTTACGCTGGTAGCTAGCTCGCAGCCAATCGTCATTCGCTTGCCAACAAAATTGGCATCTCTTTATGTCCTTTGGTATAGAGGATATAAGTATTAACCCCTCCCTCAACAATTCTGAGCGGTCCGCAAGGCAGTAGACGCCCTCGCTCCTCGTGATTAGCGCGCATAGCCATCCACCGGAGCAAAACAAAAAGGGCGGGACCTGCTGCGCTTGCAGACCCCGCCCCGGTTGACACCCGATGGGACGCAGTCGGGCGAGGCGGATCCGTGCTACCGCCCCGCCTGGCCGCGAAGTTAACTACAGCTCGTTGGCCGCGTGATATGCCGTGCGGATGGCGCTCGCGATATCGGCGGTGCGCTCGCCCGAGCAGTCGCCCACGAAGGTCACGGGCACCGTCACGCCGTCCAGATCAAACGCGTTGGCCTTGGAGCCCACGGCCATCACCACGTAATCGCAGGCGATCTTCACCGGTTCCTCGGCGCCGTCCTCGGCAGTGCGAACGGCCTCCACGCCCTCGTCGGTAATGGCGGTCAGGCGGGTCTTCACGTGCTGCTCCACGTTATGCTCTGCAAAGTCGCTCATGATCAGCGGCAGAATGGTCTCGGACTCGCCCGCGGCAATCTTGTCGAGCATCTCCACGATCGCCACCTCGCAGCCGTGCTGCAGCAGGTACTCGGCAGTCTCGGTGCCCACCAGGCCACCGCCAATGACGGCGACGCGGCCCGTAAGCTCCACCTTGCCGGCCAGCACGTCCCAGCTCGAGACGACCTTGTCCGAATCGGCACCCGGAACGGGAATGACCACGTCGTGTGCGCCCACGGCCACGATCGCGGCGTCGGCGGCGTTGAGGTCCTCAGCGGTAGCGGCATGGTTGAGCTCGATCTTCACACCCAGGCCAGGCAGAATCTTCTCGTAGTACTCGACCGAGCGCATGATCTCGTCCTTGCGCGGAGGCGCGGCCGCCAGCACAATCTGGCCGCCCAAGTGATCACTCGCCTCGTAGACGGTCACGTCGTAGCCGCGCTTGGCCGCCACGCGTGCGGCCTCCAAGCCGGCAATGCCGCCGCCCACCACGGCGATCTTCTTGTCGCCCTCGCCCGGCTTAATGGCGATGGTCGCCTCGTCGCCGTTCTCGGCGTTGAGCACGCACGAGATGTACTTGCGGTTTTGAATCGCGTCGACGCAGCCCTTGTTGCAGTTGAGGCACTCGCGGATGGGCTCGCCCGTGGCGGCCTTCAGCGCAATGTCGGGGTCGCACATGAGCGAGCGACCATAGGCGATGATGTCGGCCGCGCCGTCTTCCAGAATCTTCTCGCCGGCCTCGACCGAGACAACACGGCCAACGGTTGCCACCGGCACGGAGACCAGGGCCTTGACGCGCTCGGCCACGGGCAGCGTCCAGTTGTAGGGCATGGCGCCCATGGGCGGAATGGTGTCGCCCATGTTTCCGGTATGGTTGGCCTGTGCAACCTGGATCATGTCGATGCCCGCGCCCTCGAGCAGCTTGGCAAACTCGCAGGCCTCGTCGGGCTGCAGGCCACCCTTGCCGCGCGGCGTGCCGTCGGAGTTCTCCATGATCACGGGGAGCTTGTACTCCACCATCAGCTGCGGCGCGGCCTCCTTAATGGCGGCGACGACCTCCAACGCGTAGCGAACGCGGTTCTCGAACGAGCCGCCGTACTCGTCGGTGCGCTGGTTGAGGATGGCCGAGCACAGCGAACCCACCAGACGGTCGCCGTGGACCTCGATGGCGTCGATCCCGGCCTGCTGCGCGCGGGCAGCCGAGGCAGCGATAGCCTCCTTGATCTGGGTGAGCTGCTCTACGCTCGCCTCGTTCACAAAGTGCTGCATGTCGTGGTGCAGCTTGGCGTAGGCCTGATTGCGGATCTCGTTGGACTCGGCCATCTTGGCGGCAAAGGTCTCCTCGTCGCCGGCGGCTTTGGCCTCCTGCGCGGCCTTGGCGGCAGCCATGGAACCCATGACCATGCGGCCGACGCCGGGCACGTCGTACTCGGGGTGGAACAGCTGCAGCGCGACCTTGGCACCGTGCTTGTGAACGGTGTCGGCCAGTGCCTTAAACGTGGGAATCTGGGCGTCGGTCGCCAGCTTGGGCGTGGGGCTTGCGGTCATAACGGGAGCGACGTCGCCGATGACGATGTAGCTCACGCCGCCACGGGCCAGGCGCTCGTAAAAAGCCAGGCTGCGCTCGCCGATGGAGCCGTCGCGCTCCTCGTAGCCGGTGGTCAGCGGCGGGAACATTATGCGGTTCTTGAGCTCAAGGGGGCCAACCGTAATGGGCTGGAGCAGCTTGGATGCAGGTGCGGTCATGGATATTCCTCTCTTGTAGGCGCGGCGGCGATGATGCCGCGTAGTTGTCTAAAGGATATGGCATGGGAATACAACAGCGCAACGGAAATCGGCGGACAGCAGGTGGCGGCAGGTGGATGGGGCGGGGCGGCCCGTCGGTTTGTCTCGATCTGTAACAGTTACTCAGCAAAACCGGGTCTTACTGTTACAGATTGAGACAAACGAGAGACAGATCAAGACAAACGAGAGCGTCCCGTCGGAAAATCTAGATCTGTAACATCTAGACCCACTTTTGTCCTCCACCTGTTACAGATCGAGACAAACCAATCCAGCCTGCCGAAAGATCTCGATCTGTAACAACAACTCGGCAAAATCCGTCCCTCGTGTTACAGATTTAGACAAACCGTCCGGGCGGGAACTCAACATCTCAATCTGTAACATCTAGACCGACTTTTGGCCCCTACCTGTTACAGATCGAGACAAACCAATCTAGCCTGCCGAAACATCTCAATCTGTAACATCTAGCCGCCCAAATCGGGTCTAGATGTTACAGGTCGAGATCTTTGATTGAGAGGTTGGGAATTGGGCTAAGAAAACAGTCCCGGAATAACAAAAAAGCTCGCCGGCTAGGCCGACGAGCTGCAAGTTCTTGGTCGCGGGGGCAGGATTTGAACCTACGACCTCCGGGTTATGAGCCCGGCGAGCTACCAGACTGCTCCACCCCGCAATGTCTGGGCGCCTCATGTGCGCAAGAAAGAATATTACGCGGGAGTTCGGTAAGCGGCAAGGAAAATCTCGTAGAGCATAATTCCTTCATATTTAGAACTCCTCAGCCCCTATCACCGTGAACGAATCGCAGCCGAGCGCCGCCGGCGGCGCGTATACAATGGTGCGCGTCCTTTTACGCCGACACCTGGAGTAGACATGCTGCTCGCTATCGATATGGGAAACACGCAGACGGCCATGGGCCTGTTTGACGGAGACGAGCTGGTGCAGTCGTGGCGTATGCCCACCGACCGCTCCTATACCGCCGACGAGATCCACGTGCGCCTGATGGGCTTCTTTAAGATGTACGACCTCTCGCTCGGCGCGGTCGACGCGATCGCCTTTGCCGGCGTGGTGCCACAGCTCTCGCGCGAGTGGCACGCCGTTGCCGACCGCATCGCGGCAGACGCCATCGTCATCGGGCCGCAGACGGCGGCCGTGACCAAGCTGCGGGCGGCGCGCCCCCAGGCCGTTGGCGCCGACCGCATCGCCAACGCCGTCGCTGCCGAGACCTTCTACGGCGCCCCGGCGATCGTGGTGGACTTTGGCACCGCGACCAATATCGACGTCATCGACGAGGACGGCTATTACATTGGCGGAGCGATTGCGCCGGGCATCCGCATTTCGATGGACGCGCTCGCCGCCCGAGCCGCCAAGCTCGCTAGCGTTCCGCTCGAGGCACCCGAGCACGCCATCGGCCGCGATACCGAGGAGTGCATCAAGGTCGGCGCCGTAACGGGCGCTGCCGCTATGGCCGAGGGCCTGGTCGCGCGCATGAAGCGCGAGCTGGGGCGCGAGGACGTCACCGTTATCGCCACGGGCGGCCTCGCCAGCATCGTCGCCGATTCGACCGACGCATTCGACGCGGTCGACGGACAGCTCACCATCAAGGGTATCTGCGAAATCTACCGCCGCATGCAGGAGCTGGGGTAGGACGGGGACCTAAGTCGAGCACACCCGATGCCACAGTCCCCGCAAGCTTTCGCCAAGCCTATTCCTCAAAACTGAATTATTTTCAATTTTGAGGAATAGGACCGAGATGCCACCCTGCAGTCACGCGAAAGCCCTCCCCGGCACAGCCGAGGAGGGCTTCGCTTGTCATCGTTGTCTTTGAGCGCTGGCGCCTCGCGCTACAGCCCGCGAATGCGCACGGCCTCGGGCGGAAACTCTTGCTCGCCGGCGTCGGTCTTGATGGTCGCACGGCCCCAGATGTCCAGGCCCGCAAACACGCCGACCGCGAGCGGCAGGCCGCTGGGCGACACCGCTGCGACCTGACGACCCAGCAGCGGCACCATATCGAAGTACTCACCCAGCACCGGGGCCAGCGGGCCGGCAGCGCCCTGCGGTGTGTTGGCGGCAACCGCCCAGGCGTCCACACGGGTCAACACGGCGGTGGCTAATGCCTCGACCAGCGCCTCATCGGCCGCATCTACGCCGAGCTCACTCAGCGCCGCGCGCTCAACATCCACCGTCACCGCGGCAAACATACCCGCGGCACCGGCACCGCCGTTGACGGCGACGCGCGCGAGCGACGTCTCAAACGCAGGCGCGCCGCACACGATGTCACTCGGCCACTGGATGCCCACCTTGCCGGCAAGCCCCAGACCCGGCGTTGCGGCCGTGCCCGCGAGCGCGTCCATCATGCCCATTGCGGCCACAAACGGCAGGCCGTGGAAGGCATGCATGTTCACATCGGGGCGCACGACCAGCGAAAACGTCAGCGATGCATCGCCCGCGCTCCACGCGCACCAGCCCGCGGACATGCCCTCGCGGCCCGCGTCACGCGCCGCGTCGAGCTCGGTACCGGCGGCAACAGCATTCATCTCGATCATCTACATACGCCCCAATTCGCCCACGATATGGCCCACGCGATCCTCGGGCTCCTTGACCTCGACGCCGTTGTAGCGGAAGAACCGCGCCGGGTCGTGCATCAGGTCCTCGAGCGGCACCAGCACAAAGTCTCGCTCGCCGATCAGCGGATGCGGCAGACGCAGCTTCTTGCCGCCGTGGGTCTCGCCGTCCATCCACAGCAGGTCCAAGTCGATGGTGCGCGGGCCATTTGCCTTGGCCTTTTTGGAGCGGTCGCGCCCCAGCTCGGCCTCGATCTTCATGAGCTCGTCAAGCAGCACCAACGGAGCCAGTTCGGTCTTGATCTCGATGACGGCGTTGGCAAACGCGTCCTGGCGTGTCTCGTAGGCCCTGTC
>CALGKS010000484.1 GCA_937930475.1 uncultured Collinsella sp.
CTGCAGCGGCTACAAGGGCATGCTGGTGCTCATCGACGAGCTCGTGAATCTGTATAAGATTCCCAACGCCATCACGCGCCAGTACAACTACGAGAAAATCCTGACCATGTACAACGACACGCTTCAGGGCAAGGCGCAGTACCTGGGCATGATCATGGGCGGCACGCCAACCTCCATCGAAGACCGCCGCCGCGGCGTGTTCTCCTACGAGGCCCTGCGCAGCCGACTCGCTCAGGGTCGCTTTGCGCGCAAGGACCTTAAGGACATGCTCGCGCCCATCATCCGTCTGCAGCCACTCACCTACGAGGAGCTGCTAGTACTGATCGAAAAACTCATGCAAATTCACACCGGCTACTTTGGCTGGACGCCCACGCTTACCGAGAGCGACTTGGTGGACTTCCTCAAGATCGAGTTCGGTCGCGTGGGAGCCGACACGCATCTGACGCCGCGTGAAGTCATTCGTGACTTTATCGAGCTGCTCGACATCCTATGCCAAAACCCCGACGCCAACGTGGCCGAGCTGCTGCAAAGCGTCGGCGGCGACGCGCTGGCGCCGGCAACTGCAACAGGCGGCACCGGCACCGCAGGCGGCGACCGTAACTTCGCCGAATTCACCATCTAACCTGCCAAAAAGGGACAGGTTTATTTTGGCAGGTTTTATCTGGGCAAACGTCGAAGCAATAATGCAGCACGCCACTGCCCACCGCGTTGAGAGATTAGCTTTTGAAAGGAGGCCCCGTGAACGCCTTTGACCGCTACGCCCCGTTTATCCAAGACTTCATCTACTCCCACGATTGGGAGAGTCTGCGCTCCATCCAGGTTGCGGCAGCAGATGCCATCTTCAACACACAAGACAATGTGCTCCTGACGGCATCCACGGCATCTGGCAAAACTGAGGCGGCCTTCTTTCCCATCCTGACCGAGTTTTGGGAGAACCCGCCCGCGAGCGTGGGCGCCCTCTACATTGGCCCCCTCAAAGCACTCATCAACGACCAGTTCGTTCGCCTCAACGACCTCTGCGAAGAGGCCGATATCCCTGTCTGGCACTGGCATGGCGATGTCTCGCAGTCGCACAAGGCTAAGCTCATCAAAAAACCGAGCGGCATCCTGCAGATTACGCCCGAATCGCTCGAGGCGCTCCTGATCCATAAGCACATGGCGATCCCGCGCATGTTTTGTGACCTGCGCTATGTGGTCATCGACGAGGTTCACTCGCTCATGCGCGGCGACCGCGGCGGGCAGACGCTCTGCCTTATCGAGCGTCTCTCGCGTATGGCCGGCGTGCAGCCCCGCCGCATCGGCCTTTCGGCTACCATCGGCGACCCCGAGCGGACGGGTGCCTTCCTGTCGCAGGGGACGGGGCGCGACTGCATCATCCCCCGCTTTGAAGAACCGCGCCGCGTGTGGCGCATCTCCATGGAGCACTTCTACAACTCGGGCCCCCAGGCTCAGCAGCGGGGATTCATGGGCACAGGTCCTCAAGAAGCCGAGGTGCTCGCATGCGAGCGCATTGAGGCGGCACCGCCCGCGGCGCTGCCCGCCGGCGCCCAAGACATGCGCCACAGCGGACAGCTCACGCAAGAGGAGCGCCGTCAACGTCGCGAGCAGGCACGGGGCAAGGCTGCCCCCAAGGACCGTCGCACTTCCTCGGCTCCCGAGGGCGAAGTCGACATCCCGCAGGCAACCGAACAGGCGCTGCTCAACCCCACCGACACCGCACCCGACAACGCCGACCCCGGCATGGGCTACATCTTTGAACATACCCGCGGCCGCAAGTGCCTGGTCTTTGCCAACTCGCGCGAGGAGGCAGAGGCCGTGTGCTCCATGTTACGCAGCTACTGTGAAAACCGGCACGAGCCAGACCGCTTCCTTATCCATCATGGCAACCTCTCGGCATCGCTACGCGAGACCGCCGAGGAGCTCATGCGCGACGAAGAACAGGCACAGACAACCGTCACCACCTCCACGCTGGAACTCGGCATTGATATCGGTCGCCTGGAGCGCGCGTTCCAGATCGATGCGCCGTTTACCGTCAGCTCCTTTTTGCAGCGCATGGGGCGCACAGGCCGCCGCGATCTTCCACCCGAGATGTGGTTTGTCATGCGCGAGGAGGAGCCCGAGCCGCGCACGATGATGCCCGAAACGATACCCTGGAAGCTCCTGCAGGGCATCGCACTCGTACAACTCTATCGCGAGGAAAAGTGGGTCGAGCCACCCGAGCTCGATCGACTCCCCTACAGTTTGCTCTATCACCAGACCATGTCGACGCTCGCCAGCACCGGCGAGCTCACACCGGCCGAGCTTGCCCAACGTGTGCTCACGCTCAGCTATTTCCACCGCGTCTCGGCCGATGACTATCGCGTACTGCTGCGCCACCTTATCAAGATCGACCACATCCAGGTCACCGAGGGCGGCGGGCTCATCGTGGGCCTCGCGGGCGAGCGCATCATCAACAACTTTAAGTTCTACGCCGTGTTCCAGGAAAACGAGGAGTTTACCGTTCGCAGTGAGTCGGCCGAGTTGGGCACGATCGTCAATCCCCCACCGCCTGGTGAGCGCATTGCCATCGCCGGACACTGCTGGATTGTCGAGGAAGTGGACTGGAAGCGTCATACCGTCTTTGCCACACAGGTAAAAGGTCGCGTGCCTGCCTACTTTGGCGACTGCCCCGGAGACATCAATACGCATGTACTCGAGCGCATGCGCAAGGCGCTCAACGAGCACGCGGCATATCCGTACCTCATGGGCAACGCGCGGTCACGCCTTGCACAGGCTCGTCATACCGCCGAGATTTCGGGCGCGGGAACCAAGCCGCTCATTAACCTGGGCGGCGACACCTGGGTGCTCTTCCCCTGGCTGGGTAGCTACGCCTTTTTGGCACTCGAGCGCATGCTCAAGATCAAGTGTGCCGCGGAACTGGGCCTTCGCGGACTCGACCCTTCACGCCCGTACTTTATGCAGTTTAAGATGAAGGCCGACGAGGAGACGTTCTTTGAGGTACTCGCCGCCGAGGCCGAAAAGGACTTCGATCCCATCGAGCTCGTCTATCCCGGCGAGGTGCCTTATTTTGACCGCTACGACGAGTTTGTTCCCGAAGAGCTCGTGCGCAAAGGCTTTGCCGAAGGCGTGCTCGACACCGAAGGCATGAAGCAGCGCGTTCTCGGCTGGCGCGACCACACCTAAGACGGGACTGACTACTCCCAATAGGCTAGTCGTGGAGAGCAGTGCCAAGGAAGTCGGCGTCGAAGGGCACGGCTTCGGCAAAGGCATAGTCGCCGTCACTGGCAATGAGCAGGTAGTTTTCCTCGCCGCCAAACTCCGCATCGCCGCATGGGACCACCCAGGCGTGGGCGAATACCTCGAGTGCCGTGGCAGCGCAGTCGCGCAGGAACGTCACGTCGCTCCCCTCGTTTGCGCTCACGATATTGGCAACGTAGATACCCCCGGGGTTCAGGCTGCTTCGCACCAGGCGCAGCGCCTCAACCGTCGCCAGCTCGCGTACGGGCTCGGCACCGCCAAAGCAATCGCTCACGACCACATCGTAGCGACGATGACCCACGCTCGTCACGCCCAGATACGAGCGAGCCTCAGCGGTAATCACCCGCAGGCGGTCGCCCACCATGCGCTCCAGCTCGTCCAGGTAAAACCAACGACGTGCCAGGCGCGTAATCTCGGCATCGTACTCAATGACGTCCATGCGCAAGCTCTCGTGCGACATCAGCGCAAACTTGGGATAGGCAAACCCGCCGCCGCCCAACATGAGCATGCGGTCGATACCGTGACCATAGGCGTCATGCATTGCGCACTCGGCCTCAAACACGTCGTCAAACGCACGATAGTACGCAAAGACGGGCTCTGCCCAACGCTCGCCAACGTAGCTTGCGCTTTGGTAGACTCCGCCTTGCACCAACACGCGAATCTCATCGTCGCCCTCATCGTGCACGCGTTTCACACGCGCCAACCCATTGCGGGTTCGCGCA
The DNA here is from genome assembly GCA_937930475.1 of uncultured Collinsella sp. Taxonomy (GTDB): domain Bacteria; phylum Actinomycetota; class Coriobacteriia; order Coriobacteriales; family Coriobacteriaceae; genus Collinsella. The sequence continues at coordinate 3,981 of CALGKS010000484.1, forward strand.
ACCTGCAGACAGGCAGCACGAACAGCGACAGCGGCCGCACCAAGCGCCGCGGCTCCCAGAGCAACGCCGGCAACGACGCCGGCAGAAACACTCGGCTTGTTCATCTAGAGCTCCTTTTGCAGATAAAGGCCATGGTCATAAAATCCAAGATGGCGATAGTACTCGCGTGTGCCAATCGCGCTAATCACGTTGATACGCGCATAACCCGCATCCCGGGCAATCTCGCACGCACGCTCCACGAGCAGACGCCCCAGACCGTGATGCTGAGCCGCCTGGCCCTGATCCCCCACGCGTGCCGCCATGCCATACACGTGCACCTCGCGAATCATCGCCTCCTCCGGCCCCGTCGGCAGCTCGTCCGCGTGCGCGGCAACAAACGAACGGTCGGGCAGCGACAGGCGCAAAAAGCCGGCGATCTTGCCTTCGGGCGTCACCCACTGCAAAAAGCGTTCACGCGTCACCGGCGTCTCGTAAGCGACTTCATCAAGAAACAGTTCATCCAGGTCGGCACCCGCCGTGCTGATCTCGCGATAGCGAATCTCACGCACCGTCGCACCGTCACCCCGAGCAGCCAGGCGGTTCTCAACGAGCTGACGCAGGTTGGGCTTCTTGTTGCCCACCATGATGTCGTCGGAACTAAAGTCGCGAATCATGCGGCTAATGCGGCAGAACGCCGGCGTCACCACGATGTCGTCGGCCAATACATCGAGCAGCTCTTCCTCGGTATAGGGGCGCCACTCGCCACGCTCGTAACAACCCACCAGGCGCGAACCCTCGATGAGCGCACACGGGTAGACCTTGACCTCGTCGGGCATAAAGGCCCCCTCGGTCACAAAGCGCTCGTAGTCGCGCTTGTCCCCCTCGGGCGTGGCGCCCAGCAAGTTGAGCATAAAGTGCGCGTGAATCTTAAAGCCAAACAGGCGCGCAAGCGAAAACGCCCGCTCGATCTGCGCCACCGAAATGCGGCGCTCGTTGATATCGAGCAGATGCTGGTCGAGACTCTGGATGCCCATCTGAATCTTGGTGCAGCCCAAGCGGCGGATGAGCGTGAGCGCCTGCGGTGTCACAGCGTCGGGACGCGTCTCGATAACGAGCCCCACCACGCGATGCTTCGCCGTCTCGTTGATGCGCTGCTGCCGCTCAAGCTCTTTCATCGTCGCCGTCTGCCACTCGGCGACCTCGCCCCACGGCGTGCCGGAGCCGTATAGTCGACGCACCGCGCGATTATAACCACCCACGGCGGCATCCACACGCCCCTGCTCGCTGGCAACGCCGGCAGCAAGCTCAGCCTCATCAGTCGCAATGCCGGCAGCCCCATAGCGTTCGCGGCGCTCCGCCACCACCGGCGGCAGAGCATCGGCGGGAGCATCATCAAGCAGGCACCCCGCCTCGGCACGGCTGATGCCCGGACGCGCCAGCATGGGGTTAGCTGCCACGCCAGCGACGGCATCGTCATTGAGCGCACGGAAGAGCTCCGACATAAACCATGCCTGATACCCTTGCGGATAGTCGCTCCAGGTACCACCGAGCACGATGAGCTCGATCTTATCGGTCGCATGCCCCATCTGCGAAAGCGCGGTCAGACGAGCGCTCACCTGCAGATACGGGTCGAAGCAGTTTTGCTCCGCACGGGCGCATGCCGGCTCGGCGTGCAGATAGCTCTTGGGCATGCGCAGGTCATTGGGGCAAAACAGGCAATCTCCCGAGCACGGCCACGGCTTGGTGATGACGGTAATGGTCGCCACGCCCGAAGCCGTGCGACGCGGCTTCATGCGCAGCACCTGCAGCAGTCGACGTTCCAGCTCGGCATCGACATTCCACCCAGCCCACCGAGCCGGTTCCTCGCGCTTCACCCGCTGGTAAAACGGCAGCAGGCGGCGCTTTGCCAAATCGCGCTTATCGGCACCCTCACGGCGCGCCTCGGCATGTATCAGTTTGACGAGCGCCTTGTCGTCCACGGTCTCGCCGCGACGCAGGGCCTCGAGTATGTTCAAAATAATCTGTTCCATGACCCCATTGTAAAGGCAAAGGCGCCGGAGCCAATCTCAGCTTCGGCGCCTTCATCAAACAGCGCGACTACGTTTGCGGGTCTCCGAAAACCACCCGTCACTCCGAATCAAACGACATGTCGCCCGAACCGACCTCAAAACGATACGTGGCAGACTTATCGCCGTTATCGAATTCAAGATCCAAAATGGTCTCGCCGTCGTAGCCAAGCGGAAGGAAATCGCTCTCGAAGTCGCCACTTCCCAAGGTGAGGCTCGCCTTAAAGCCCGTAGAGTTCGGAACCGTCATCTCCACGTCGCCCGAGCCCACGCTCACGTCCATCGACTTCGCGGGCGCCTGGTAGAGCTCGAACGTCATGTCGCCCGAACCAACCTCGGCATTCAGGGTGTCGGTCACGGTGCCCGTAAACTCAACGTCTCCCGAATTCAACGTTATATCCAGATCATGGCACGCAATGTCCGAGACCGCCAGGTCGCCCGACCCTACATTCGCCGTAATGCCCACCAGGTTATCCGCAACATCTCGCGGCAGCTCAATGGTAATTGTGCGGTCAATCGCGCGCTTATCATCGTAGTCGAACTGACTAATCTTGAGCGTAGAGCCCTTGACCTCAGCAAGATTCCGGGTAGCCGCATCAGAGGCAGACGTCCCCTTCGCAACGCGGCCGCTTTCGATAACACGCACCGGGCCGCCGGAGACGTGTTTGACCTCGACCGTGCCCGACGTCACGTCCAGGTCGAGCGATTGGAACGCGTCGGCATCAAACGTTTCGCTCGAAAGCCGCTGAGGCCGAGCGGAATAGTTACCGCTATCCAAGAGATCATCGTCGTCAAACATATCGTCGAAATCAGACAAATTGCCAGATAGAATACCGGTCGTACGCACCATATCGGAATGATCCAATAGCCGCGAAATACCAAAGACAAGTCCGATGATGAGCACGAACGCTCCGATGCCAACGCTCAAGCGTACCTTGGATTCATGCGAAAGCTTCATCATTCATCACCCTCTTTGGCGATCGGGCCAGCGGTAGTCGCGGTAGCCACGCCAGCATCAACCGCAGCGGAAGCATCCTGCACCTGAGTCCTAGCCGTCACCGGTGCCGAACCAACCTGAATATCCCCGCGCGCCCAATCACCATCGAGTGCACGCGCCACCCAGTGATAGATGGGAATCGTAAAGAAGATCAGCGCGGCAAAGGGGCCGGCACCAAACGGGAACATCAGCAAAAAGAACAGCAGCCAACACACAGCCCAATAC
>CALGKS010000485.1 GCA_937930475.1 uncultured Collinsella sp.
CGAGGTCGTCGAGGAGCTGCTGGCCCAGCTTGAGCGCTAGGCGCGCGCCAGCCAGCCGCGCATCTCGTCCTTAAGACGGCTCCAGGTTGCCTGTGTGGCGGGGTCGGTAAAGGGCTGTGTAATACCAAAGGGCGCGTCGAGTAGGCGGTAGATATCGCCCTGCTCGCGCGCCAGCGCGCGGCTCGCCGGATAGACGAGCTCAAACATAAAGCAGATGAGCCCCACCAGGTAGTCCGCGGGCTCGTCGCGCTCATCACGTGCGACGCAGCGGTGCTCGTCAAAGGCGGCGAGCGCCGGTGTCGAGAACCGGCTGGCGAGAAATGTGTCCTCATCAACCTTGAGGATGGTGTCGACGGTGCTGTCGGCGATGGTGCGCATAATGTCGATCTTGTCGCCATCGCGTACGATATCGCAGAAGCACCGTGTACGCTCGTCGAGTTGTGCCGGCAGGCGAAAGTCACTGTGATAGGCGATGCTCGCGCGGATGAGCTCGTCGTGCTCTACGGTCTCGATAAAATCTCGGATGCTTGTTGTGGCAGGTGCGTCGTCGGGGCTCTCGCCAAAGAGGGCCTCGATGCCCAACGCCGCATGGCTCATGCTCTCGGCATCCTTAAACGTGTCCCAGCGCCGCAGCTGCTCAAAGCGGCCCATATCGTGCAGCAGGCCGCAAAGCCAGGCCAGGTCAATATCCTCTGTCGACCAGCCCTGCTCACGCGCCGCGGCATCACATGCCTCGGCAACGTGGTACGTATGCTCGATTTTGAGTGCGATGCGCGGATTGGCGGCATCGTAAGCATCGGTATAGCGTTTGAAGGCCGCGGTCGCCCGGCCCCGATCGATAGCTGTCATAATGACTTCCTAAAAAGCTGTGTCTTTCGATCCGGTGGCAATTGTAGGTGAACTCGGTTACTGCCGGGCGATGATTCTGCCGTGTCGTTGCCTGACCCAACGAATCGAATTTCTCACCGAGCCGGTCTGCTTCTTCTGGTACCATGGTCAAACTTTACTGTAGCAAAGCGCTACGTGGGCTTTTGTTCTGCGTCAGCGGAAATGGGGGTTTCATGGCACAGGAAGCGACCGCCAACGAGCAAAAGAAATTCAAAGTACCGCGCATCCCGGGTGACATCATGATCTACCCGATGATCGTCGGTCTTTTGCTCAATACCTTCTGCCCGCAGGTCTTCGAGATCGGCGGCTTCTTTACCGCCGCCTGTCGCGGTGGTTCCAACACCATCGTCGCCGCAATTCTGCTGTTTGTGGGCGCCGGCATCAGCTTTAAGTCCACGCCGGGCGCTATCAAGACCGGCATCGTCGTACTGATCCCCAAGCTTGTTGTTGCGGCCGCCCTTGGCTTGGGTGTGGCATATTTCTTTAACGATAACTTCCTGGGCCTGAGCTCCGTGTCTATCATCGGCGGCATCACGTTTTGCAACATGGCGCTCTATACGGGCATCATGGGCGAGTTCGGCGATGAGTCCGAGCAGGGCGCTGTCGGTATCCTGTTCTTTACGGCCGGCCCCGCCGTCACGATGATCATCCTCGGTGTCTCGGGTCTCGCCAACATCCCCGTCGGCACCATCATCGGATCCATCCTGCCGCTTGTTATCGGCATGGTCCTGGGCAACTTGTTCCCGTTTATCAAGAATCTGCTGGTCCCCGGCGCCAATCCCGCGATCGCCGTTATCGGCTTTCAGCTCGGTGCGTCCATGAGCCTTTCGAGCTTTATCACCGGCGGTATTTCGGGCATCCTGCTGGGCCTCATCACGCTCTTTATCGTCGGTCCCATTACCTTTGCGTTCGAGCGCCTGTGCGGTGGTAACGGCAAGGCGGCCGTTGCCTGCTCCACTATCGCCGGCACGGCTATGACCACGCCGGTCGCCCTCGCCGAGGTCGCCCCGCGCTATGCCGAGCTTGCGCCCACTGCGTATGCGCAGATCGCCACTGCCGTCATCATCACGGCAATCATGGCTCCGATTCTGACCGGCTGGGTCGATAAGAAGTTCTGCCACGGCAAAGAGGATCTGTCGCCTGCCGGTGTCGAGGCCATCGAGGAGGCCGTCGCGACCGACATCGATGGCGAGTAATCGTCGACGCGAGTCAATCAAGCCGGCGTGCAATTCGCGCCGTTTGAGCGCCCGAACGAAAGCTGTCTTGCAGTGACGTTCGGGCGCTCTGCTATTATTCCCCTTACCCCTGCGGAGTAGGGGGTGTTTATTGCCCAGATTCTAATTGGGCGATTCTGACCACTTGGATATTGAAGGGATGGCGTCTAGTGGTTAAGGCACTCAAGATTGAGATATTCCTGCTATGCATGATTGTTCTTATCGGGCTTGCCGCGCGAAGTCGCCACTCCTTGTTCTCGAGTACCCAGCAGTTATTGTTTAGTACGCTCGGCTACACCTCTGCCGCGTACATGTTATTCGATATAATCTGGACGCTTTCGGACGGTGTGGGCGGCACGCTGGGCATTGCTGCCAACTGGATTTCCAACGCGGTTTCGTTTTCGCTCTTTGCCGCCGCGTGCCTCATTTGGTTTATCTATTCCGAGACGGTGCAGGGTTCTCGCCTTTTGACCGCGCGCTATAGGATGGCGTTTGTAACGCTGCCTGCGGTGCTGGTAGTCGTACTGGCGTTTACTAGCTACTGGACGCATGCCCTGTTCTATATCGATGCGCAGGGCGCGTATCGTCGCGGTTTTGTCTATATGATCCAGCCCATCGTCAGCTACTGCTACGTTATATATACGTCCCTGCATGCGTTTATACAATCTTGCAAGGTCGAGAGCCTACAAAAGAAGGCCATCTATCAAACCTTGGCATTTTTCGCCATTCCGGCCTTGGTGGCCGGTGTCTTTCAGGTCTTTTATTCGGGTCCCTGCCTTAGTGTCGGCATCATGTTAAGTATGTTGCAGCTCTACATTGTTTGTCAGGAGCAGCTGATCTCGACCGACCCGTTGACTGGCCTTAACAATCGCAACCGTT
>CALGKS010000486.1 GCA_937930475.1 uncultured Collinsella sp.
CCCCCGGGGCCCGTGAGGGGCCTCGGGGGCGTTCGGCTAGCTGCGGGAACGGCCTATCCGCTCAATGTGTTCGGCTGAGATCGGAAATCAACCCAATGCATGCCAGCGCATGCCAAGACAGAATTGAGGCCCGGTGACTTGAATCAGAGGTCATCCCGGGCCCATCAGAGCTCGTAGAGCTCTTAATTGCTTTGGTCTCGCCCTTCATAGCGTTTGTCGGGCTTTCCGAGGCACTCAAGCAGCGTTCGAAGCATAACACGCACTGCCATTAAGGCATTGACCCCTTGACCAAGCAACGGCGCTGCCCAGCTTTGCAGAACTTGGACTGCCGTCGACTTTATTCTATCCGCGAGCATCGGACTTAACAAATGGATTTTCGGTAATGGAGGCACGGCACCCCGCGCCCCGCAAAACCACTACGCCCCAAGCGCCGCCATGGGGATCACTGCAACGCCGTCGTCGCGCGTGTAGGCGATGCTCCCCTTTCCAACCACCACCGCCAAAAACGCCGGCGCGGCATTCTGAGCAGCAGGATTGGAGAGCACTTTCCTCTCCAGCGCCTTGAGGTTTCTCGCTCCGTCATCCGCCTTCGCATCGCTCAGCTTGACCTCGATGGCTCCCCAGCGCCCGTCGTGCTCAACGATCAGATCGACCTCAAGGCCCTTCTCATCTCGGAAATAATGGACGCTGTTGTCAACGCCACCGTAGGTGGAAAGGAATACGCGCACGTCGCGCAGGACAAGGTTCTCAAAGAGCATCCCCAACGTCTGCATGTCGCCAAGCAGCCGCTCAGGGGTAGCCCCCAGTAACGCCGCCGCAAGCGACGGGTCACAGAAGTAGCGCTTGGGGCGTACGCGAACGCGGGCCTTCGAGCGCATGGGCGGCTCCCATCCGCACAGGTCCTCGGTAAGCTTGAGCCTGTTGAAGAGGTCCAGGTACGCAGCGATGGTCCTCTCGTCGGGGCCCGCCTCACCGTACGAGGCGTCCTTTATGAGCGTCTTGTACGTGACAGCTTGGCTCTCGTTCATGGCAAGAGCTCGCAAAAGGTCGTGTGCAAGCTCGGGCGACATGCCCTCGTCCAGCACGTTGACGTCGAGCACCGAGCGCACGTACTGGCTTGCAGTCTCTCGCGCAAGCTCATCCGAAAGCCCAAGGTTTGCAGGCCAACCGCCCCTGCAGCACCAGCGGGCGACGTCATCCACCGTGCTCTCGCGACGCTGAGGGGCAAAGCCCTCGCCCTTAAAGAGGCTTGCTAGCGACACGAGCGGCTCGCCGTCGCCCGACTCACACAGGGCCATGGGGCGCATAGACAGACGGGCGATCCTACCCGTGCCGGAATGACGAACATGGCTGCGCTCCTCGCTTTTGAGCGCGGTCGAGCCCGTGAGCAAAAGCGTCCCGCGTTCGTTGCCGCTCGCGTCCACGAAGCGCCGGGCGGCATCCCAGACCTCGGGCACCTCCTGCCATTCATCGACCAGGTGTGGCGCATCGCCGATGAGTGCCAAACTTGGGTCGACCTCTGCCGCCGCGCGCTGCGCAGGCTCATCGAGCCTGGAGACGCTCGCCGAGCGAGAGAGCGCCGTCCAGGTCTTGCCGCACCATTTGGGGCCGTTAATCTCCACGCAGCCAAACGCCCGCATAAGGGTGTCGAGGCGCCCCTCTATGAGCCGGGGCCTGTACCCCTTTTGGGTCAATCTCTTTGGTGTATCCATAGACGGCCGCCCCTCTCCATCACGCGATATGCGAAATTACGCTATTCTCAATGCAGATTTTACGCCACTTTCAATGTAGTTTTTACGCCATTCTGAATGTAGTTTTTACGCCACTTCCAATGCACGATTTACGCTTGGAATCCTTGACGCGGCACTCGCTCAACCACCGGAACACCAGATTGCCCGGATTCTGGGACGCGTTTTCCGCCCCATGCCTCTACCGGAAAATGCGTCCCATTCTGAACGCTCATTCTGGGATGCAGCTTCCATATACAGCCCCGTTGGGAAAGCGTGTCCCACTTTGGGGCTGGATTCCGGGACGCGGTTTCCGCTTGAGGGCCGATCCGGAAACGGCATCCCACTCTGGAGCCGAAATCTGGGACGCGGTTTCCGTAGTCCCGGGCCGCAAAGGGAAAACGCATCCCATTCCGAGCATCAATTCCGGGGCGCGCTTCGTTACTTCCGCTCACGCATCTCGGCAAACGAAATCAGTCTGGTGTCTCCCCTGTTCGCCGCAGCCTCTTGGCACCCTTGCGTAAAGCCGCGCTTCGAGAAGATCGCGTAGCTTTTGTGCCGCCGCCTAAAGAGCTCGCTTCGGTACACGAGCTTTTCCAGAACATCCTCGCCCACCGGCTCGTTACGCCATTTGCACTCCGCAAAGAGTGCCGCGCCCTCCCCGTCATCGATAATCAAATCGATCTCTTCCTGCGTACGCGTCCGATTGTCCGTTCCCCACCAACGACCCACCGTTGCCGGAACCACATCAAGCTCGCCCGCGCGCGCAAGCTCGTACATATACTGCCGGCAGATAAGCTCAAAAACCGCGCCCATATAGTCGGACAGATGCGGCTCGATGCGCGCATACGCTATCTCGGCCATGCCGTTTTGGATGAGCCCGATGTTCTGTGGCACAAACCGGTACCAGAACCTAAACATCTGATCGCACAGCTGATACACAGCCCGTTTGTTGCTCGTCTCGTTGAGCGGCAACTCGCGCTCAACAATTCCAAGCGAAGCCAGTTTATCAACATAGCTCTTCACGTTGCTCGCCGGAATTCCCGCGGCGCCGGCAATCTCGGATATCTTCGAACGGCCTTGGGCAATTGCCTGAACGATGGCATCGTACTGCTCGGAATTTCGACATTCCTGCAGTAACAGGTTGCTCGGCTCTTCAAAGAGATAGCCCGAAGGATTCAGGAACAAGCGCATGATGTTGTCTTTGAGCGATGCTGATGTGTCGACCTTCTCGACGTAGGCGGGAATGCCACCCGTCATGCCATAGCAAGCTGCCGCGTCCTCGCAATCCATATTGCGCCACAAATCGAGCGTCGTTAGAAAATCGAGCGGCATGATCTTAAACTGCGCCGTTCGCCTACCGTAGAGTGGGCTCTCGTAACCCAGCACCTGCTCTTCCATAAACGAAAGCGACGACCCGCACAGGATAAGCATGAGCTTGGTCTCTTTGTACAAATGGTCGATCTTTTCTTGCAGCAACGAGCTGACCTCGGGGCACGACTGGGCCAGATAGGGGTACTCGTCGATTACAACGACCAGGCGGTTCTCGCGCGACATAGTAGCAAGCACATCGAATGCCTCGTCAAAGCTCCTAAACGAAACGCCTACCGTACCCGTCTGTTCGGCGAGCACCGCTTGACTAAAGTACTGCAAGTTCGCCTCCGCATTGGTGCGGCGAGCCTGAAAATAAATGGCATGCTTGCCCTGAATGAACTCTGTAATGAGGCGCGTTTTACCCACGCGCCGGCGGCCGTAAATCACGGGCATCTCAAAGGAATCTGAGCTGTAGAGTCGATTGAGCTCGTCCATTTCCGTGGTTCTACCGATAAACATGCGCGCACCTTCAATCGTCAACGTTATAGCTAGCTATATTATAGCTGCTTATAATATAGCTAGCTATAACGTTGGATGAAGAATGGCCCGAAAACGGATTGCCTGATGCAGACCGGTTTTGTCGATGGCATGCCCATTGCCGATTCGGCGATCTCAAAGCTCGGCCTTACGCGAGAACAGCTGATGGAAGCAGTCGAAAAACGAGCGGGCGCTCGCAATGGGCGCGCGGTGCGCACTGCGCTCACCACGCTCCGATATGCTGACGCGCGTGCCGAGAGCGGCGGAGAATCAGTCGCTCGAGCCGTCATGATCGAGACGGGGTTTGCGCCCGATCGGCTCCAATACGAGCTGACGGATCCCTTCGATTCGACCGAGAGCATGCGGACGGACTTTGCCTGGGAGCGTCAAGCCAGGGAGCTCACGCCGGGCGAGCTCGACGGTCTCGTCAAATACACCGACCAAGCCATGCTCGCGGGACGCACCACCGCCGAGACGCTCGTTGCCGAACGCCAGCGCGAGGCGCACCTATCGCTCTACGGCCACCCGCTCATCCGCTTTACCATGAACGAAGTCCGCTCGGCAGGAGTGCTCGCGAAAAAGCTGCAGACGG
>CALGKS010000487.1 GCA_937930475.1 uncultured Collinsella sp.
ACCTACAACAGCGCGGTTAACAGCCGCGTGCTCTACCATTGAGCTACCGAGGAATAGGTGCGTGCTCTCAAGCAACGAAGTTTATTATACGGACGAATCAGCTCAGGGCAAGAACTTTTTTAAGAAATTTTCTCCGCCTAGTCGTTGGGGACGTTCTTAAACGACTAGTCAAACAAGAACGTCCCCAATGACTAGTCGTTTAAGAACGTCCCCAACGACTGCATGAAAGCGCCCTCAAGCGGATGTGCTTGAGGGCGCTTCTTGCTTGACTAGCTTTCGATGTAGTCCTTGAGCTTGCTGGAACGGCTCGGGTGGCGGAGCTTGGCCAGGGTCTTGGACTCGATCTGGCGGATACGCTCGCGCGTGACGCCAAACTCGCGACCGACTTCCTCGAGCGTACGGGGATGTCCGTCGACAAGGCCAAAGCGCAGCTCGATAACCTTGCGCTCACGATCGGCAAGCGAATCGAGCACCTGGGTGAGCTGCTCCTGCAGCATGGAGAAGCTGGCGGCATCGGGCGGAACGATAGCCTGGGAGTCCTCGATGAAGTCGCCCAGCTGGGAATCCTCTTCCTCGCCGATCGGGGTCTCGAGCGACACGGGCTCCTGCGAAATCTTCTGGATCTCGCGGACGCGATCGGCGCTCATGTCCATCTCGGCACCGATCTCCTCGGGGGTCGGGTCGCGACCCAAGTCCTGGAGGAGCTGGCGCTGCACGCGGACGAGCTTGTTGATGGTCTCAACCATGTGCACGGGAATACGGATGGTACGGGCCTGGTCGGCAATAGCGCGCGTAATGGCCTGACGGATCCACCACGTGGCGTACGTGGAGAACTTAAAGCCCTTCTGGTAGTCGAACTTCTCGACGGCACGGATCAGACCGAGGTTACCCTCCTGGATCAGATCCAGGAACAGCATGCCACGGCCGACATAGCGCTTGGCGATGGAGACGACCAGACGCAGGTTTGCGCTAATGAGCGCCTGCTTGGCCTCAAGACCAACGTTCTCGATACGCGTAAGACGACGCATCTCGGAGCGCGTGAGTTCAATCTCGCCCGCATCAGCAGCCTCGAGCTTCTCGGTAGCCTCGAGACCGGCCTCGATCTTCATGGCCAAATCGACCTCTTCAGATGCGGTCAGCAGGTCGACCTTACCGATCTCCTTGAGGTACATACGAACCGGGTCGCCGGTCAGCATCACCGTGGAGGCATCGATGCCGCGCACGCGCGAACGCGAACGAGACGTGCGCACGGTGCGCTTCTTCTTGCTCTTGGAAGAGCCCATCTCGGCGTCGGCCTGGCGGGCCATCTTAAGCTCGTGATCGTCGAGCGAGCCGGAATCATGCTCGTCGTCGTCATCGAAATCGTCGGTATCGTTATCGTCATCGTCGACGCCCATCGGGGCGTCGTCGTTTCCGCTCGCGGAGATAATCTGGATGCCGCTGTTGCGCAGCGCGGAATACACCGCGGTGAGCTGCTCATCAGAAACATCGATATCCTTCAGGGCGACCTGAATCTCGTCCTCGGTTACCGAAGTCCTGTTTGAGCCGTTGCCCATGAGCTTTGCAACGTAGGATTCCAGCCCAGTACCCGTGCTCTCAGTCTTTTTTGGCACAGATTCTCCCTTCGTAGTCCACAGGACTCAATACTTTAGCACACACATGGACGTCTATACCCAAAATAAAGACAGGATATAGGCGAGAATACGCTGGTTGACCACAACATCTAGGCCTGATCGGCACCTGCGGTCTCCAAACCGATCAAACGGAACGGGTCGGCCACGCCACCGATCGACTTTTGGAGCTCGCGCTGGCGCTGTGAATCTTGCACCGCCTGCATCGTCAGCACGCGACGGGCCTCATCGTCGAGTGAACGGTCCTGGCGCAACTTGGCCTGCGCGGCTCGCATGCGACGTTTGATGGTGTAGAGCTCGAGCGTATCGAGCATAAAGACGATGTTCGTCTCGGTCGGGTGCTTGCTCGTCGCCGAGATGCGCCCGGCGCTGACAAGCGACGCCGCCTCGGGACACACCGCCCGCGCCGCATCCATGCATGCCGCAGGATCGGTTCCCGGCGGCGTTGCCAGCACGGCCCACGCAATGGACTCGTGACGCGGGTCGACCCACTCGAT
>CALGKS010000488.1 GCA_937930475.1 uncultured Collinsella sp.
TCGTTGATCTGATCGACAGCCTGCCGCTCGATAAGCAGCAGGTTATCGTCCGCGCCTTTACGAGCTTCTTCCATCTGGCTAACCTGTCGGAGGAGAACTACCGTGTTGCGCAGCTGCGTGAGCGCGAGGCCGGCGCATCGACCGATACCGAGGTCGATCCCGCCAACGAACTCACCGTCGCCTATCACCAGTTGGTAAACGAGATGGGTGTCGAGGGTGCCAACGAGCTGCTCGGCAAGCTTGAGTTCCACCCTGTCTTTACCGCACATCCCACCGAGGCCCGTCGCAAGGCCGTCGAGGGCAAGATTCGCCGTATCTCCAACCTGCTGGAGGAGCGTCCGCGTCTGGGCGGCTCCGACCTGGTGGAGAACGAGCGCCATATGCTGCAGGAGATCGACGCCCTGGTACGCACGAGCCCCATCGCGCTCAAGAAGCCCACGCCGGTCGAGGAAGCCGATACCATCATCGACATCTTCGATAACACGCTGTTCGACGTTATCCCCGTCATCTATCGTCGTTTTGACGACTGGGTGCTGGGCGATAAGGCCGGTACCGTGCCGCCGCTGTGCCCGGCATTCTTCCATCCCGGCAGCTGGATCGGCTCCGACCGCGACGGTAACCCCAACGTCACCGCCAAGGTGAGCCGCGAAGTCGCCGCCAAGTACTTTACGCACATGGTGCTCAAGCTCGAGGACAAGTGCCGCCGCATCGGCCGCAACCTGACGCTTGAGGCCACCTACAGCAAGCCGTCTGCAGAGCTCATCAACCTGTGGAACCATCAGGTCGAGATGAGCACCCAGTACACGGCCCGCGCCGAGCTGATCTCCGAGCACGAGCCGCATCGCGCCGTCATGCTCGTCATGGCCGATCGTCTGAACGCCACCGTGCGTCGTATCACCGACACCATGTACCACAGCGCCGATGAGTTCCTGGATGACCTGCGCGTCGTCCAGCGCTCGCTGGCCGCCTGCGGTGCCGTCCGTGCCGCCTACGGCCCGGTCCAGACCATCATCTGGCAGGTCGAGTCCTTCGGCTTCCACATGGTCGAGATGGAGTTCCGTCAGCACTCCGTGGTGCACGCCCGCGCCCTTAAGGATATCCACGAGAACGGTATCCATGGCGACCTGCAGCCCATGACGCGCGAGGTCATCGATACCTTCCGCGCTATCGGCTCCATCCAAAAGCGCTACGGCAAGAAGATGGCGCACCGCTACATCATCTCGTTCACCAAGAGCGCCCAGCATGTGGCCGACGTCTTTGAGCTTGCCCACCTGTCCTTTGCACACGAGGAGGATGTCCCCGAGCTCGACGTGATCCCGCTGTTCGAGCAGCTCGAGGACCTCGAGGGCTGCGTTGACGTGCTCGACCAGATGCTTACGCTGCCCGTGGTGCAGAAGCGCCTTGCCCAGACCAACCGCCGCATGGAGGTCATGCTGGGCTATTCCGACTCCTCGAAGGATGCCGGTCCTACCACGGCCATGCTCGCGCTGCACTCCGCGCAGGAGCGCATTGCCAAGTGGGCCGAGAAGAACGATATCGACCTGGTGCTCATGCACGGTCGCGGCGGTGCCGTGGGCCGTGGCGGCGGCCCGGCCAACAAGGCCGTGCTGGCGCAGCCCAAGGGTTCGGTCAACTGCTTCTTTAAGCTCACCGAGCAGGGCGAGGTCATCTTTGCCCGTTACGGCAACCGCACGTTGGCTCAGCGCCATGTTGAGTCCGTTGCCGCCGCAACGCTGCTGCAGTCGGCCCCGAGTGTCGAGAAGACCAACACCGAGACCACGCAGAAGTTCTGGGATATGGCCGAGAAGCTCAACGCCGCAAGCCACGAGCGCTATCTGGACCTGCTGAACACCGAGGACTTTACACCGTGGTTCTCGACCGTGACGCCGCTGACCGAGGTCGGTCTGCTGCCGATCGGCTCGCGTCCCGCCAAGCGCGGCTTGGGCGCCAAGTCGCTCGACGACCTGCGTACCATTCCGTGGATCTTCAGCTGGAGCCAGGCGCGCATTAACCTGGCCGCTTGGTACGGCCTGGGCACCGCCTGCGAGCAGTTGGGCGACCTTGACCAGCTCAAGGCTGCCTACCAGGAGTGGCCGTTCTTCCGCACCTTTATCGACAACATTGAGATGTCGATCGCCAAGACCGACCAGCGCATCGCCAAGATGTATCTGCACCTGGGCGATCGCCAGGATCTGTCCGAGAAGGTCTTCACCGAGATGCAGCTCACGCGTAAGTGGGTCCTTGCCATCGTCGGTGACGAGTGGCCGCTGCAGCGCCGCCGCGTGCTCGGCTGCGCTGTCCGCGTGCGCAACCCCTACGTCGACGCCCTGTCCATCGCCCAGGTTCGCGCCCTTCGCGAGGTGCGTATGAACCAGGACGAGATGGCCGAGGAGAAGAAGGCCGAGTACATGAGCCTGATTCTTTCGACTGTGACCGGCGTCTCGGCAGG
>CALGKS010000489.1 GCA_937930475.1 uncultured Collinsella sp.
GTACGACATGTGCTGGATGGAGCTCGTCCTGGCCGAGCGCACACCCAACCAACCCAAACCAACCTGGTTCCCCGACCTCCCCAAACCTACCATTTAGGGACAGGTTTATTTTGGCCGCTTTGTAGCGTCAATCCACCGCGAGAAGTATGGATTCACGCGTCTTTTGATGCGGATGGGCTTAATTTGGCTTCGATTTGGGTCCGTTTGGCTTCGATTCGAACTAAGTGAGTAGACTTTTTGGCGCAGGTCGAGCACAAGGCGTATTTGCCTTAGTAAAACCGCAGGTCACAGAGGTGACAGTTTTTGGTGTGCTCGACAGGTCACGAAAAGTCTACTCACTTAGATTTGCGGTACTGGATATTCTGAGCAGGAACAGTTGAGCTTGGACGGCGCGTATTGCCAGGCGATGTTGGCATTTGTGCCATGCTGGCTTGAGATTTAATAAAACCGCAGGTAAAACGTTCATTAGGTACAGTTTGCCTCGTTTGGTGCGCTAGCCGATGGGCTCGGTGTATTTGGCGCGGTCGGTGCGCTGGATGCGCTTGGAGACGTGGAGCGGGCGGCCGTCGGTGTCGTAGACGTAGTCGGTGATTAGGATCAGCGCCTGCCCGCGCTCAACGTTGAGCAAAAACGCCTCGTTTTGCGAGGCGTAGCACACCTCAAAGGTCTTATGCCCCTGTGCCGGTGCGCGATGGAACTCCTGTCGCAGCGTGGCGTAGAGCGAACCGTTGATATCGCGATCGATGAGTGCCTCAAAGCTCGGTGGTAGATAGGTGGTCTCCAGGCACAGCGGCGCATCGTCCAGATAACGCAGACGGACAAGTTTGACGAGCTTGCTGCCCACGGCGGCATCAAAGAACTTAGCTATGCTGCCGCCCGCCTTGGTAAAGCCCGAGTCCACGGTGCGCGTGGTGGGCTTCATGCCCTGGCCTTCGACCTGCTTGGTATAGCTCGAAAACACCAGGTTGTTCTCGTGGAGCGCGGGCGTGTCGGCCACAAAGGCACCACGTCCGCGCTCGGTGCGAACCAGGCCCTCATCAACGAGCACCTTAAGGGCATGGCGCACGGTGCTGCGCGACAGCCCCGATTCGTCCATGAGCTCCATCTCGGACGGCAGCTTGTCTCCGCGCGCGTAGGTGCCGGCGGCGATGCGGTCGCGCAGCATGCCCGCCAAGCGCTCGTATTGGCTTAGTTTCTTTTTAGATGAGACGCTCATATTGCCAACCTATATCTAACTTGTATGCCTAACTAAGCAAGCATGTATTCAATACAAGAACAAAACAGCTGGTAACGAATAATCGAAAACCTTACCAGCAAAATTTCTAAGACAAATATAGCATACAACTAGTCGACATAACCAGAACATGTATGTAACTTGTATGCCATCGAGAGCATCAAACGAGAAGAAAGGCTGATGCACGATGACTACTCAGGAACAGGTTAAGGATGTCGTCTCCCAGGTTTTGGCTGACAAGGCAGACAAGGGCGGCATCAAGCGCGTCGTGTGGATTGGCGCTGGCGGATCCAACGGCGGCAACTATCCTGCCCAGTACTTTATGGAGCACGAGGCCACGCAGGTCGTGAGCTCCAGCTACACCAGCAACGAGTTCGTGCACGCAACCCCTGCCTACGTCAACGAGAACACCCTGGCCGTGGTCGTGTCCATGCGCGGCACCAAGGAGACCATCGTCGCCGCCCAGGTCGCCAAGGACCACGGCGCCAGCACCATCGCCATCTATGTTGACGAGTCCGGCCTTACCGAGGTCTGCGACTACAAGGTCCAGTACGACAGCCTGGCCGTCGACGAGTCCTGCATGGGTCGCACCAACTCCGCCGTCGTGACCATGATCGCCATGGAGCTCACGCAGCAGGCCGAGGGCTATGCCGAGTACGAGACCGCTATGGCCGCCTTCGACC
The DNA here is from genome assembly GCA_937930475.1 of uncultured Collinsella sp. GTDB lineage: Bacteria > Actinomycetota > Coriobacteriia > Coriobacteriales > Coriobacteriaceae > Collinsella. The sequence continues at coordinate 1,918 of CALGKS010000489.1, forward strand.
TGGTCGACCCCATCTATCGCAAGGCCGTCGAGTACACCCGTCCGCTGGCCGCCAAGTGGGCCGAGCAGAACGCCGACAAGCCCTGCATCAACGTGATGGCCCAGGGCCCGCTCTTTGGCGCTGCTTACGTCTTTAGCATCTGCAACGTGCAGGAGATGCTGCAGATCGACTCCTGCACCATCAACACCTGCGACTTCTTCCACGGCCCCTTCGAGATCCTGGACAAGCGCACCTCGCTGTTCCAGCTCATCAGCGTCGGCCGCAGCCGCTGCAACGACGAGCGCGGCATCCGCTTCGTCAACCAGTACGGTGGCGAGCGCGTCTATCAGCTCGACGCCAAGGAGCTCGGCCTCAACGACATCAAGGACAGCGTGAGCGAGTACTTCAACCACCTGATCTTTGCCCCGATCCTCAACAACGTGTATATGCGCGCACTCTCTGCCGTCACCCACAAGGACTACATGACGCGCCGCTACATGTGGAAGCTGGACTACTAGGGGATAGAGCGGCCTAACAGCTCGATGTCCTCATAAGTTGCGGTGGAATAGTTCCTGTTTGGGGGCTTGAAGCCTCTATTTAGGAACTATTTCACCCCAACCGCCAAGTAATCCGCTGGGGACGGAGGAAAACGGATCACTTAGGGACTGGTCTGAGTCACTGATCCGTTTTCCTCCGTCCCCAGCGGATCATTTTCCCGTTCGGCGATTTGTGTCTTGAAAAATGTATATAACGACTATAACGTAGTGTGA
>CALGKS010000490.1 GCA_937930475.1 uncultured Collinsella sp.
TTGCTGCTGCTGGTCGTTATGCGCGAGGGTGGCATGTTCTACGTGGTCCAGACGGCGACGGGCTTTGTGCTGCTGGGCTTCTTCACCGACCTGTTTGCTCCGTTTGTGGCGCCGCTGGCACATGCCGACCTGATGCTGCCCGCTATGTGGGGCGGCATTATCACGGGCATCGGCTACGGCATGGTGCTGCGCGCCGGTGCCAACACCGGCGGCTCCGACACGATCGGCCAGATCATCTCGCGCAATACGTCCCTACCGGTGGGCTCCACCGTCATGGCGATCGACGTTGCCGTATGCGCGCTTTCGGCCCCGGTCTTCTCGGTCGAAAACGCGCTGTATGCAGGCCTCTCGATGGTCATTAGCGGCTACGTGATCGATGCCGTGGTCGACGGCGGTAACAGGCGCCGTATGGTACTCATCATCTCGGACAAGTTTCCCGATATCGCGGCCGACATCATGTATGGCCTGGGTCGCGGCTGCACCAAGTTTAAGGCGACCGGCATGTACTCGGGTGCCGAGAAGCCGGTGATCATGGTAATCGTGAGTCGTCGCGAGCTCAACACGCTCAAAACCATTGTGCGTGAGCGCGACCCGCGTGCTATTGTGACGGTCGCCGACGTTACGGAGACCTTCGGTGAGGGCTTCAAGGACATTAACGCGTAGGGCCGACTGCGTTCCATCCAAAAGACGTTCACATTGGTAAACCGTTTCATCAGCGGTTCTGCCTGCTAAATTGCTCAAATAATGATAAATACTCTGGTAAAGCTTCCAGTTTCCAGCATAATGAATGGCGTACGTGCATCGCGGCTGGGTTGGGACGACCTTCTGTGCCGTGCGCATCTTGTCTAAAGAGGATGAAAGGAAGGCACAATGAGCGACGAAGAGCTCAAAAAGGTTGCCAACGAGGTAAGGAAGGGCATCGTCACCGGTGTGCACGCTGCCAAGTCCGGCCATCCGGGCGGTTCGCTCGGTGCTGCCGACATCATGACGTATCTGTACTTTGAGGAAATGAACGTCGACCCGGCCGATCCCCGCAAGGCCGACCGCGATCGTTTTGTGCTTTCCAAGGGCCACTGCGCGCCTGGTCTGTACGCCGTGCTCGCCGAGCGCGGGTTCTTTCCCAAGGAGGATCTCGAGACGCTGCGCCACATCGGCAGCCACCTGCAGGGTCACCCCAACATGAACGACACCCCGGGCGTCGATATGTCCACCGGCTCGCTGGGCCAGGGCATCTCCGCCGCCGTGGGCATGGCGGTTGCCGCCAAGCACTGGGGCGATTCTTATCGCACCTACGCCCTGCTGGGCGATGGCGAGAGCGAGGAGGGCCAGGTCTGGGAGGCCGCCATGTTCGCCGGCAACCAGCAGCTCGATAACCTCTGTGTGATTGTCGACCACAACGGCTTGCAGATCGACGGCCCCGTCGAGGAGGTCAACGACCCCATGCCGCTCGCCGACAAGTTCCGCGCCTTTAAGTTCCATGTGGTGGAGCTCGCCGACGGCAACGACTTCGATCAGATCCGCGCCGCCTTTGCCGAGGCTCGCGCCACCAAGGGTCAGCCGACCGCCATTATCGCCGAGACCACGAAGGGCAAGGGCGTCTCCTTTATGGAGAACCAGGTTGGCTGGCACGGCAAGGCCCCCAACGATGAACAGTTTGAGCAGGCCATGGCAGAGCTCACGGCCGCCGGAGAGGAGCTCTAGGATGGCAGACGTCAAGAAAATCGCCACGCGCGTAAGCTACGGCGAGGCCCTCGTCGAGCTCGCCAACGAGCACGACGACTTCGTGGTCCTCGACGCCGACCTGGCCGCCGCTACGCAGACCGGCAAGTTTAAGGCCGCCTGCCCCGATCGCTTCTTCGACGTGGGCATTGCCGAGAGCAACCTGATGGGCGTCGCCGCCGGCATCGCAACCACCGGTCGCGTTGCCTTTGCGAGCAGTTTTGCCATGTTCGCTGCTGGCCGCGCCTTTGAGCAGGTCCGCAACTCCATCGGCTATCCGCACCTTAACGTTAAGATCGGTGCCACGCACGCCGGTATCTCGGTGGGCGAGGACGGCGCCACGCACCAGTGCTGCGAGGATATCGCCCTGATGCGCGTCATCCCCGGCATGACCGTGATCGTTCCCGCCGACGACGTCGAGGCCCGCGCCGTGACGCGCGCCGCCTACGAGTGCGACGGCCCCGTGTACATGCGCTTTGCCCGTCTGGCCTCGCCGGTTATCAACGACCCCGAGACCTACAAGTTCGAGGTAGGCAAGGGCATCGTCATGCGCGAGGGCGCCGACGTCACCATCATCGCCTGCGGCCTGATGGTCGGCGAGGCGCTCGAGGCCGCTGAGCAGCTTGCTGCCGAGGGCATCGATGCCGAGGTCATCAACATGCACACCATCAAGCCCATCGATGCCGACCTGATCGTCAAGAGCGCCACCAAGACCGGTCACGTCGTGACCGTCGAGGAGCACTCCGTGATCGGTGGCCTGGGCAGCGCCGTCGCCGACGTCCTGTGCGAGCAGTGCCCGACGCCGCTTAAGAAGATTGGCGTCAACGATACCTTCGGCGAGTCCGGTCCGGGTGCCGAGCTCCTGCACAAGTACGGCCTGGACGCCGCCAACATCGTGGCGACCACCAAGGAGTTCCTGGCCTAAGGCATTTTGCGTTGGCCTTAATTTGAGAGCCGTTCCCGTATTGGGCAATATATAAGCCGGGGTGCCTTCCATGTGGAGGCGCCCCGGCTTTTTGTTTGGGGGGAGGAACGGTTAGAGGAGCTTCACGGTCGGGGCGAGGGCGTTGGCAAAGATGTCGTCTGGCCAGCATACCGCTGCGACATTAGCGTCATTTGCCGCAACCATATCAGCAAGAATGGAGTCGTAGGAGATTGTCCCCAACGATTGGAGGTCGACTATCTCGCGTGCGGCATCATCTGAACACAAGTTAAGACGATATTCAGCTTTTGATAAATGGTCTTGCCCCGCATCAAAGGTCCAACGATAAATTACTAGTTTTACATAGTGGTTTTCGTCGAGCTTGATGTCGCGAATACGGCCGCACTCGATATCTCCCGCGTTTCCATACGGTTCATTTTTCATGGCAAGATATCCAAGCTCTTTATCTGGAAAGGCAGTCGAGTACAGCCCTATCACATCTCCGTCGACTTCTGCTGTCACCCTACCATCCCAGTACTCGGGCAGGTCGACACTGAAGGTTTGGGCCTCGATGTGGCGTGCGGCGGCTTTGCGCTGTTCCTCGGCTTGGCGCGCCGCTTCCTCTTCGGCGGCTTTCTTGGCCGCGACGGCGGTGTCGCGGCGGTTCGTTGCGGCGTGTTGCAGTGCATCGACGTTGGGCGCGTCCTTGCCCTTGTATGCCATGGCGAGTGTCACGGCGTCGTTGATCTCGTCGTCGGTCACGTCGACAGCATCGATGGGCGTAAAGTCCAAAACCGAATCCTGCTCGGCGAGTTCTGCCAAGTCGATCTTTTCGCCCTTGGCAAAGACATCGTCGATCGTAAGCTCGGCCTTTGTGCAAGGCACGTGGTAGATGGTGCCATCTGCGGCGATGGGGGAGCCTGCCGCCTTGAGCGTGTACTTGCCCTGGATAAGCTTGGTGCCCGAGCCGTCGGAAGCGACATATTCGACCTTGTCGACCTTCTTTCCGTCGACCGTCTTGCCCTTTACGCGCACCGGCACACGCGAGGCGCCGTTATCGGTGTCCCACCCTTCAGCCTTTACACTCACCACGAGCGCATGCTTGGAATGCGCCGACTCATACTGTTCCTGCTCCTGAACATGCTGCTGATACAGGTGATACGCCAGCCCGCCGCCCCCGCCAACAACAAGTATCGCCGCGCAGACGATAGCGATCACGACGCCTTTCTTGGGCTTCTTGCTGGGGGCGGGCGAACTCACAGGTGCCGGCGCAACCGCAGGGTTGGCTACGGGCATAGCCTGTGTCCCGTCAAGCTTAGCCCCACATCCCACGCAAAACCGTGCACCATCAGCAAGTTCAGCACCACAATACGGACAAACCATACCAACCTCCAGCAAGCCTAGAGCTACCCATCTAGCCCAACTGTAAAGCGAAAACCCCAACCCAAGTTGCGCAACAATGAGCCCCAATATAAGTTGCGGTGAAATAGGGACTGATTAGGGCTTTTAACTGCTAAAACAGTCCCTATTTCACCGCAACTTCCAAAGGCGCCCATCAAGCAAAGCCACATCAGGGAAAAGGGCCCAGACCAGCAAAGTGCCATTCAGCCAACCCCAAGCATGGCTTTGCTGCATCCAAGACAGACGCATCGACCCCTCAGTAGCCGCAGGCCGGACACAGGGTTACCTCCCAAATCTTTCCGCAGGACGGAGGAGCCCCCGCAGCGCGAAGCGCGCAGCGGGGGCTCCGACATGTCCGAGGACGATTTGGGAGGTAACCCTGCGCCCGGCCGGACAGATCCCAAAGCCCGCCATGCTTCTTATGTGCAGCAAAGGCAATGCTGCTAAAATACAAAGCGCTCATGTAGTTTAAACGCACGACGATAAGGAGCACCAGTGGGTAACCACTTCCGTACCTCCGGTGCGGGCGATGATGCCCCCAAGACGCAGCCGAGCGTCGCGGGCAGTCGTTTCGCCACTCCGGATTCAGAGGATCAGCTGTTTAGCCCGATCCCCGCACAGCCGGCAGATCAGGCACAGCCGGCGGCAGATCCCTTTGCCTACAACCCCACCAACGATGTTGCGCTTTCCGGCACGGCTGGCTTTGAGCCCGTTCAGACGGTGACCGCCCGCGTGGCTCAGCCTCAGATGAGTGCCGCCGCGCCGCAGCCTACCATGGCCGGCATCCCCGATCCCATGGCCCCTGCGGCTCCCGCGCCGCAGCCCGCGCAGTCCGGTCTTTTTGCCGGCATTCCCGACCCCACGCAGCCTGCGGCTCCCGTGGTCGAGCGCGATCAGGCCGCCGAGGTCGCAAGCCTCGACAACGCGCTCAACAACCCCGACTTCACGTCGGTGTTTGCGCCCATCGACCCGCAGGCCAGCCGCAAAAAGATGGCCAAGCAGGCCGGTGTCGAACCCGTCATCCTTATGGAGCACGTCACCAAGATCTACCCGGCGCAGCCCAACAAGCCCGCACTCGACGACATCAACATCGAGATCTATCCGGGCGAGTTCGTCTTTTTGGTCGGTCACTCCGGCTCGGGTAAGACCACGCTGCTGTCGACGCTCAACCGCGACGTCAAGCCCACGAGCGGCCGCATTTTGGTCGCCGGCCAGGATCTCATGAAGATCAAGAACCGCAAGGTTCCGTTCCTGCGCCGTCAGATTGGCGCCGTGTTCCAGGACTTTAAGCTCCTGCCGCAAAAGACCGCCTACGAAAACGTGGCGTTTGCCCTGCAGTGCATCGGCAAGCCCAAGGGCGTCATTCGCAGCCAGGTACCCGAGGTTCTGCGTCTGGTCGGTCTGGCCGATCAGATGGACTCCCTGCCCGACC
>CALGKS010000491.1 GCA_937930475.1 uncultured Collinsella sp.
GCCCTGTCCGATGCCGCCGAGGCCCATGCGCGCGAGCTCGTTGCCGCCGCCATTGAGGCAGCCGGTGGCGCTGCCACCACGAGTGTGTTGCGCGAAGCCCTGGGTGTGTCGCGCAAGCGTGCCATCAGCATCTTGGAGCACCTGGATGCCGTGCGCTTTACGGTGCTCGACAAGGAAGCCGGCGGCCTACGCTCGCTACGCTAGCGACCGCCCCATAACTTGCGGTGAAATACGGACTGTTTACCCCTATATCTAGTCCATTTAGTCCGTATTCCACCGCAACCTCCAAAATGACTACCTTGCCTGGTTTGGTAAAATATCGCAGCACTTGGGAACGGATGGGCTCCGGTGGGCTCCGCGGTCCTCAAAACCGTTGCGAGGCGTGCAAAACGTCTTGGATGTGTTCGATTCACATACGTTCCCGCCACACGCTACCAGCGCTTTTGTGCTCGCGGTCTTGCTGCGTGCCGCAAAGGCGCTGTTTTGTTTTTGCACGAGCTTGTCGTAGCGCTGCTATTTCGGCGGCGGTATTTAGCTTCGTGCACCGGGTTTCGAGCATGCCGATGGAGGTGTTTTGCCGTATGACTACCGTAAGACGGGCCGATCTTTCTTGTGTCGTCCAGGCGGGCGGGTTGTCGTCGCGCATGGGCTGCGATAAGGCGCGCATGGCGTTTTGCGGCGAGCCGCTCATCGAACGCGTGCTGGGTCGGCTGGCGCCAGTTGCCGGCGAATTGGTCGTGACGACCTCGCGTCCCAGTGAGCTTGCCTATCTTGAGGAGCGCGCGTTTGGCGGCCTGGTGCCGCGCGTGGTAGCGGACCTTGAAGGGTCGGCGGGTGCCATGCGTGGCATCGCGAGCTCGCTGGCTGCCGCTCGGTTGCCCCTCGCGGCGATCGTCGCCTGCGATATGCCGTTCGTCTCACCAGAACTGATCGGCGCGCTTTCGGATCGGGTCAAGGAGGGCCCGCTCGATGTGTGCGTTCCGCGCGAGGAGCGGGGGATTGAGCCGCTGTGCGCCGTGTGGCGCCGTCAGACTTGCGCGCCGGTTGCCCGTGAGTTGCTTGACCAGGACCGCCAACGCATCCTCTGTTTGATCGACCAGGTCCATGCCGGTTATCTGGATGAGCCCCAGATTGTCGAGGTTGCCGGTTCCACGCTCTGCTTCGAAAACGTCAATACACCCGAGGAGTTTGCGGCAGCCGAGCTGCTCGCCTAGACGATGGGAGATGCCATGCCTCACGATATCTGCCCCGATACCGGGGAACCTTGCACTTGCGACGGGTCCGAACCCTGTACTTGCGGCTGCGGTGGCTGTGGACATACTGCGGAAGAGGAGGCGGCCGCCGCGGCGTATCGTGAAGCACACCGTGAAGGCCCGTCCGGTGATGCCCTCGACCACGAACGCAAGATCATCGTGTCGTTCGACAGCACCTTCGATGTGATGGAATGCGAGCAGCTGTGCCTTGCCGCCGGTGTGCCTGGGCGCATTATGCCTTTGCCCGGCTCCATTACCGCCGGCTGCGGCCTGTGCTGGGCCATGCCGTTCTCCGGCGATGCCCTCGCCGCCTTCCGTGCTGCCACCGAAGGCCGTATAACCCCCGCCGACTACCATCAGCTCGTCCTTTAACCACCAAACCCCCACAAAGGTGCCTGTCCCCTTTGTGGGGGTTTGGAACATGTGGACGAAACAGCTTCGAAACACGCGATTTGTACATCGAGTGCTCAAAAACGTATCTACCTGCATCGTAATCAAAACGAAACATCTGCTCGTCGGCTTATGCGAAACTTTGCTGCAACAGTGCGATATTATCCATACTCGATAAAGTTCGCGGCGCATAGGGTGCCGCGACCGACATTTTTCGTTTCCCATCAATTGGAGGAAGCATGAGCTACACGCAGAAAGTTCTCGACGAGCTCAAGGCCCGCTATCCCGAGCAGCCTGAGTTCATCCAGGCCGCGACCGAGATCCTCGGCACCATCCAGCCGGCGCTCGACGCCCACCCCGAGTACGAGGAGGCCGCTCTGCTGGAGCGCCTCGTCGAGCCCGAGCGCATCGTTATGTTCCGTGTCCCCTGGGTTGACGACCAGGGCAAGGTCCAGGTCAACCGCGGCTACCGCGTCGAGTTCAACTCTGCAATTGGACCCTACAAGGGCGGCCTGCGCTTTAACCCGACGGTCACCCTGGGCATGCTCAAGTTCCTGGGCCTGGAGCAGATCCTCAAGAACAGCCTGACCACCCTTCCCATGGGCGGCGGCAAGGGTGGCTCCGACTTTGACCCCAAGGGCAAGTCCAACAACGAGATCATGCACTTCTGCCAGTCCTTCATGACCGAGCTCTATCGCCACATCGGCCCCAACACCGACGTTCCCGCCGGCGACCTGGGCGTTGGCGGCCGCGAGGTTGCCTACCTGTTCGGTCAGTACAAGCGCCTGACCAACGAGTGGACCGGCGTACTCACCGGCAAGGGCCTCTCCTTTGGCGGCTCGCTCGCCCGTACCGAGGCCACCGGCTACGGCCTGGTCTACTTTGTGGACGAGTACCTCAAGAGCCGCGGCGAGTCCTTCGAGGGCAAGAACGTCGTCGTTCACGGCTCCGGTAACGTCGCCATCTACGCGGTCCAGAAGGTCGCCCAGCTCGGCGGCAAGGTGCTGGCCTGCTCCGACACCCACGGCTGGGTCGAGGATCCCGACGGCATCGACTACACCGTGCTCGAGCATGTCTACAACAAGAAGCGCTCCGGCCACGACAAGGGTGTCACGCTCGCCATGTACGTTGACGAGAAGCCCAACGCCGTGTGGCACGAGGGCGACGGCCGCGGCGTGTGGCAGCTGCCCTGCGACATCGCGCTGCCCTGCGCTCGCGAGAACACGCTTCTGCTCGAGGACGCCAAGGCGCTCGTTGCCAACGGCTGCAAGGTGGTCGGCGAGGGTGCGAACATGCCCACGACCATCGAGGCCACGACCTACTTCCAGGAGAACGGCGTCGCCTTTATGCCCGGTAAGGCTGCCAACGCCGGTGGCGTGCTTGTGTCCGGCCTGGAGATGAGCCAGAACGCCGAGCACCTGTCCTGGACCTTCGAGGAGGTCGACGGCAAGCTCGAGCAGCTCATGCGCGGTATGTTCCACAACGTGGACGACACCGCCAAGGAGTATGGCCAGGAGGGCAACTTTGTCATGGGCGCCAACATCGCCGGCTTCCTGAAGGTCGCCGACGCCATGCTCGCCCAGGGTGTCTGCTAAACCCTCTGCCTGACATAGCATTTGATAAGGCTCCCAGTCATCACGGCTGGGAGCCTTTTCTATCCCAAGGGCCTCTTCATAACTTGCGGTGAAATACGGACTATTTGGCGTTCTGAATCCGCCAAACAGTCCGTATTTCACCGCAAGTTATGGATGGGTGGGTGGATTTTGTCCTGCAACGGCGTGTGGCCCCTCGTTTGGTACACTAAAAGTACTGGACAAGTGGAGAGATGGGGGAGAACGTGCTCAAGTTCGGTACCTACGTCCGTGTTGGAAACGCGGCCGAAGCCTATGAGCTCTTGCAGAAGAACCGCAACAACAAGATTGTGGGCGGCGGCATCTGGATGCGTCTGGGTTCGCGTCGTGTGGCGACGGCGATTGACCTTTCGGCCTGCGGACTCGATCAGATCGAGGAGACCGAGACCGAGTTTCGCATCGGTGCCATGTGTACCCTGCGCCAGCTCGAGTGTCATGCCGGGCTCAACGCGCTTGTCAACAATGTCTTTGAGTTCGCCGTCCACGACATCGTGGGCGTGCAGCTGCGCAATACCGCCACGGTGGGCGGCAGCATCTACGGCCGCTTTGGCTTCTCGGACGTTCTCTCTGCCTTCCTCGCGCTCGATTCCTATGTTGAGCTGACGGGTGCCGGCCGCGTGCCGCTCGCCGAGTTCGTTGACATGGGCTACGTGCGCGACGTGATCGAGCGCGTCGTGGTCGTCAAGCACGATTACCGCGCAAGCTATGAGGCCGTGCGCAAGGCCGCGACTGACTTCCCCTCCTTAAACGTTACCGCTGCCTGGTGGGATAACAGCTGGCATGTCACCGTGGGTGCCCGTCCGCTGCGCGCGACCCTGCTGCAGGGCGAGGCATGCGGCTTGGTGAACGAGCAGCCTTCCGAGGATGAGCTGCGTGCCCTTGCCGCGTCCGTGCGCGCGCTGAGCTACGGCACCAACCTGTGGGGCTCAGCCGAGTACCGCCGTCGCATCTCGGCGCCGCTTGCCGTGCAGGCCGTGCGCCGCGCCGCCGGCATCGAGCTTTCGGCCGCGCTTGCCCGCGAGCTCGAGACCGTGCAGATCCCTAAGTTCGCCACGGACGAGTATTCCTGCCGCCGCGTGCCCGGCGTCGATTCTAGCGAGGTGCGCTAATGGCTGCCAAACTCATCGATCTTTCCTTTACGCTCAACGGCCGCAAGGTCAAGGTTCAGATTGCCCCCGACACCATGCTCTTTGCGTTGCTGCGCGAGCAGGGTTGCGCGTCGGTGCGCTGTGCCTGCGAAACCACCAACTGCGGCCTGTGCACGGTGTGGCTCGACGGCGACCCGGTGCTGAGCTGCTCAGTTCCCGCCGCCCGTGTTGAGGGACACAACATCACCACGCTTGAGGGCCTTAAGGCCGAGTCCGAGGCTCTCGCCCGTGCGATGGCTGCCGAAGGTGCTGAGC
>CALGKS010000492.1 GCA_937930475.1 uncultured Collinsella sp.
CTACACCCTGGGCCGTCCTCTGGTCGCAGGTCTCGTCGTCGGCATCATCATGGGCGACATCCAGTCCGGCATCTTGGTCGGCGCCGCCATCCAGGTTGTCTACATCGCCCTCGTGACCCCGGGCGGAACCGTCTCCGCCGACGTCCGCGCCGTTTCCTACATCGGCATTCCTCTGGCGATTCTGGCCATCAAGGCGCAGGGCATCGATCCGGGTTCGACCGAGGCCGCAGGCATGGCCGCTTCCCTCGGTGCCGCCGTGGGTACGCTCGGCACCGTCCTGTTCTATGGCACCGCGACCATCAACCTTGTGTGGCAGGGCATGGGCTGGAAGTGGCTCGAGAAGGGCGATCTGCACAAGCTCTACCTCGTCGACATGGTTCTGCCTTGGATCGGCCACATCTTGTGCTCCTTCATCCCGACGTTCATCATCACCATGGGCGGCGCCAACATGGTCGACCTCATGAAGACCTACATGCCCATGGACGGCATCGCCATGAAGACGCTGTTCACCGTCGGCTCGCTGCTGCCCACCGTCGGTATCGCCATCCTGCTCAAGCAGGTCATCTCCAAGCCCACGGACTTCCTGACCTTCTTCTTCGGTTTCACCCTGTCCGCCGTCATGGGCTGCAACCTGATCGCTGCCGCCGGCATCGGCTGCTTCTTCGCCCTGGTCCACTACGAGATCGCCTCGCTCAGGATCGATATGGAGAACGCCCCCAAGGCCGCTATCGCCTCAAGTTCTGATGAGGAAGAGGAGGACATCTAATGGCAGAGAAGAAACTCTCCAAGAAGACCCTGAGCAAATCGTTCCGCAACTGGGCCTATGGCAACCTGACCTGCTTCTCGCAGGAGCACATGCAGACGTTCGGCTATCTGTGCGCCATGCTCCCGATCGTCGAGGAACTGTATGAGGACAAGGAGCAGCAGAAAGAGGCTCTCCAGACCTACAGCGCCTTCTTCAACACCGAGCCGCAGATCGGCACCATGGTCGTCGGTATCACCGCTGGCCTCGAGGAGGCCCGCGCTAACGGTGAGCCCGTCGACGACGATGCCATCAACGGCATCCGCGCCGGCCTCATGGGCCCGCTCGCGGGCCTCGGCGACTCCCTGATCGTCGGTACGCTGATCCCGATCCTGCTCGGCATCGCCCTCGGCCTTTCGACCGGCGGCTCACCGCTCGGCGCGATCTTCTACATCGTGGTGTGGAACGCGCTCATGTACTTTGGCATGAAGTTCGCCTACAACTCCGGCTACGAGCTGGGTGGCAAGGCGGTCGAGGCTCTCGTCGGCCCCAAGGCCAAGGCTCTGCGCGAGTCCATCGTCATGGTCGGTACCATGGTTATCGGCGCCGTTGCCGCAACCTGGGTCTCCATCACCTGCAGCCCCAACCTCACCCTGCCCGGCGGTGGCGCGTTCCAGGATACGCTCGACGGCGTGTATCCCAAGCTTCTGCCGCTGCTGTTCACCGTCTTCTGCTGGTACATGATGACCAAGAAGAAGGTCAACCCCATCGTCATGATGCTGATCCTGGTCGTTATCGCCTTCGTGGGTGTGCTCATCGGCTTCTTCGACCCTGCCCTGAGCTACTAGCCTCACATCCCAGTCCCTTGTGAAGGGTCGTGCGGACCTGTTTCGCACGGCCCTTTTTGGACGGCGCCGTCCTTCAAGGGCAATATGGTCCGCGACCTCCATCGCTTTACACGACATCCGCTATATTGCTCTTGAAAGATGACGCACACGACACAACCGTACGCCCAGGTGGCGTGGCCTGCTAAAGGAGGACCTATGCACGAGAAGCATGGACACGACCTTTCCAAGGAGGAGCTCGTCAAGGAGGCCAAGCTCCAAACCGATGCCATCCAGCGCCTCAACGTGTGGCTGAGGTTGGGCTACTCCCTGGTTGCCGTGGGGTTCTTGGTCGGCATGTGGGGCATGCAGGGTGGTCCCAGCTGGGGTGTTCCCCTGGGTGTCGCGTGTCTGGTGATCGGCGTGCCTATGGCGGTCGTCCTCAAGGTCGGCACGAACAACGCAAAAAAGAATGTCGAGTGCATGCTTGCCGCCGCAGGTGTGGATGTTGATGAGCTTATGGGGCGCAAGAGCGAATCGTAGCCATCGGGTCGAGACGGTGGGGTATAATCAATTTTTGTTGCGAGTGGCAACTAAAGACGAGATATAGCGCTAAAGGTTTGACTGGCTGTGGATTACGACGAGGTAGCAAGAAAACTGATTGTATATTCGCGCTCCCTTGCAAAGGGTTCGCTGAGCGCGGCCGGTGGCGCCAACGTGGGCGAGACGCCGGTCCTGCAATATCTTTCGAGCGCCGATGGAGACGTGATTCCGTCCGAGATTGCCAAGAAGCTCGGTTTTAGCCGTGCGCGCATGTCGCATATCCTCGATTCGCTTGAGACCAAGGGCTATGTCACACGTCGCCCCGATCCTTCGGACCGCCGTCGCGTGCTGGTGAGTGTTACCGAGTCCGGGCGCGACTATGCAGCTAAAAAGAATGCAGAGAGCGTGGCGCTGCTCTCCAACCAGCTCTCCTCGCTCGGCGAGCATGACGCGCAGGAGCTCGTGCGCATCCTCAACAAGGCCTATAGTCTCACCTACGACGTCGACGACTATCTCGATAATTTGTAAGAGCGGGCCGGCTGAGGTAATCGAGCCCGACGGGGTACGCCGGCGTGTGTCCCCCAAGAGGGCCGCGGCAACTGTCGCGGCCCTCGCTTTACCGGAGCGGTCTGAGGACTCGCGTCTTTCGCTTCGGACTGCTGCGCAGGGTCAATCAGGCGGAGATCTCACCCGTGTCGGGTTTGCGATAACTTAGCGAACATCATTACGCGAAATCTAGGATTTCTCAAAAACGCGAAGTAGATGATATATTGTACTTCGCGTTTTTCAGTTAATCTTAATTTTGCGAAGTGG
>CALGKS010000493.1 GCA_937930475.1 uncultured Collinsella sp.
ATTCTGACGTTGCGCATTTGGGGCGTCGTCGGCTGCATTGTCATCGCCGCCGTCATCTTTAACCTTATGGGCATCCTGGCGCCGGTCATCGAGTTTCTCGCTGTCGGTTCCATCATCGCCTTTGTGATGTCGCCGATCACCAACTGGCTCGAGCACCATGGTGTGAATCGCGGCATCGGTTCGCTCATCGCGCTTATTGTGGTCGTTGCCGTACTCGTCGGCGTCGTCTGCATTCTGTCGCCGATTCTCTTTGGCCAGATCATGGAAGTCCTGAGCCGCCTGCCCGAGCAGCTTCGTGTTGCCGGTGGCGACCTCAATGAGATGATCTCGCATGCCAAGACGCTCAACAACACGCCGCTCAAGGAGTATCTGGACGATAACCTTTCTTCGCTCGTTACGGTGGCGTCCAAGTATGTCTCACAGATTGCCGCCGAGCTTGGCCGTGGTGTATTCCCCCTCATCACCAATACCGCGTCGCAGCTGTTTGTTATCTTTCTTGGCTTAGTGCTTGCCTATTGGTTGGCCTGCGACTATCCCCGTATGCACCACGAGGTCTGCACCATCATTGGTCAGGAAAAGGAGACCTCGTACCGTTTTATGGTTGCGATTCTTTCGCGCTCGGTCGGCGGCTACATGCGTGGCATGGTCGTAACGTCGATCTGCGGTGGCATCCTCGCCTTTATCGGCTTTACGCTCATTGGCCATCCATACGCAGCACTCATGGCCATCTTTACCGGCATTATGCATTTGGTCCCGGTTGTCGGTCCCTGGGTGAGCGCGGCGATCGCCACGGTGCTCGGCTTTATGTTCAGCCCGATGCTGGCGTTGTGGACGCTTGTCGTGACCATGGTGGCCCAAAATGTCACCGACAACGTCATTTCGCCTAAGGTTATGCAGAGCTCGGTGCAGGTGCATCCCGTCATGAGCCTGACGGCCCTTGTTATTGGTTCGGCACTCATGGGTCCCATCGGCATGGTCATCGCCATTCCGCTGTGCGCGGCCCTCAAGGGCATTTTCGTCTACTACTTTGAGAACGAGACCGGCCGCCAGCTCGTGGCATACGACGGCGCCGTGTTTAAGGGAACGCCGTATCGCGATGCCGAGGGCAACCCGGTCGCCGCCTATGACGCGCTTGGAGACGATACGTTCATCTATGAGTCCGAGCTCATCGGCAACGAGACTGCGCCGGAGGCTAAGGCTATGCCCAAACCAGAACTCGATAATCCCTGGATTAAGCTGTCGGGTCTTCAGCCCGACGCGACAGGCTTTTTCAAGAACCCCTTCGCCAAGGATGACGATTCCAATACGGACGACGACACCAAAACCGGCATCGACGGCTCCATGGACGATTCGGATTCCAAATAGGTCCCGTTAGCGTTTCTTGATGTTGTAAAAGACAAGAAACACGAGCAAAGCGATTGATAAGGGGCCGGCTACATAGAAATAGAGAACGTCAATTGCGCGTAGAGTGCAATAAGCGTTGTCGCCGGACGTCACTGCATACAGTACGTAGCCAAATGCTGGTTGGTTTGCGTACCATTGGGAGAAGGCCAAGAGCGCTAAAAGTGCCACTACCAGAAGTGCATTCAGGACAAATCGTTTGCTTTTCATCGATCGCTCCTTCCGGATGGTTCTTATATAGCATTTTACCAAACCCATTTTTTTCAAAGGATTGCTTAGTCCTAAATAACATGCACTTTCGCTGGAGGGTCGCTGTTTGGCGGCCCTCTTTTTTGCACAGGCGCGGTGGGATGGTAATATCGTTACGTTTGAACTGTTTCGATATGAAACCGAGGAGATTCCCTCTATGAGTGCTGACTACCCGTCAATGACTACGGCCGAGATCCGCTCTAAGTTCCTCAACTTCTTTGAGGAGCGCGGTCTTAAGCTCTATCCTTCTTCGTCCCTCGTCCCGGACGATCCTTCGCTGCTGCTTGCCAACGCCGGCATGAATCAGTTTAAGGAGTACTACCAGGGCAAGAAGACCATGAAGGAGATTGGCGCGATCTCCTGCCAGAAGTGTGTCCGCACCAACGATATCGACTGCATCGGCGAGGACGGCCGTCACCTGTCCTTCTTCGAGATGCTCGGCGATTTCTCTTTTGGCGGCGTCTCCAAGCAGCAGGCCTGCGCTTGGGCTTTTGAACTCATCACCAAGGAGTTCAAGCTGCCGCTCGACCGCCTGTACTTCACCGTCTTTACCGAGGACGACGAGACCCATGACGTGTGGCGCTCCCTGGGCGTTGCCGAGGACCACATCTCTCGCCTGGGCGAGGACGACAACTTCTGGGCCGCTGGCCCCACCGGTCCCTGCGGTCCGTGCTCCGAGATCTACTTTGACATGGGCGAGGAGGTCGGCTGCGGCAAGCCTGACTGCAAGCCCGGCTGCGACTGCGACCGCTTCCTTGAGTTCTGGAACCTCGTGTTTACCCAGTACGACCGCCAGGAGGACGGCTCCATGCCGGAGCTGCCGCACCGCAACCTCGATACGGGCATGGGCCTGGAGCGCATGGCCGCCATCATGCAGCACAAGACCGCCAACTACGACGGCGATCTGATGCAGCACCTCATCAAGCTCGGTGAGGAGATCAGCGGCAAGACCTATATCGCCGACGATTACTCCGGCGCCAGCCGCTCCCTGCGCATCATTGCCGATCACTCCCGTGCCGTCGACTTTATGATCTCCGATGGCATCCTGCCCGGTAACGAGGGCCGCGAGTACGTCCTGCGCCGTCTGCTCCGTCGCGCCGTGTTCCACGGCCGCCTGCTGGGTATCGAGGGCGCCTTCCTGACCAAGTTTATCGAGGAGGTCAACGCTCAGATGGGCGAGGCCTATCCCGAGCTGCTTAAGAACGTTGCACTCGTCAAGGGCATCGTCGCCTCCGAGGAGGAGCGCTTCTCCACGACGCTCGACAACGGCCG
>CALGKS010000494.1 GCA_937930475.1 uncultured Collinsella sp.
GGCGCCGATGTGGCAGTTCTTGCCCACGGTTGCGCGGCCGCCCAGGACGGCGCCCATATCAATCATAGAGCCCTCGCCGATAAC
This sequence comes from uncultured Collinsella sp., assembly GCA_937930475.1. GTDB lineage: Bacteria > Actinomycetota > Coriobacteriia > Coriobacteriales > Coriobacteriaceae > Collinsella. The sequence goes on from CALGKS010000494.1 coordinate 85, forward strand.
GGAGCCGATGTTGATGATGGCACCCATCATGATGACGGCGCGGTCGCCGATCTCGACGCGGTCGCGGATGATCGCGCCCGGCTCGATGCGGGCGTTGATGCCCTTAAGGTCGAGCATGGGAACGGCGGAGTTGCGGCAGTCGTTCTCGACGTCGTAGTAGTCGATGGAGTCGGCATTGGCATCGAGGATGGCCTTGAGCTCATCCCAGTCACCAAAGACGGTCTTGCCACGACGGCCGCCGTAGACGTGCGCATCGCCCCAGGCAACCTTCATACCGGGCTTCTCGCGCACATACAGTTTGACGGGCGTCTTCTTGGGCGCGGTGGCGATGTAGTTGATAATCTCCTGTGCATCCATCTCGGCGGCGTTGCTCATATCTTGTTTCTCCTTTGCGTGGGAACGGTTGATAACTGGTTAGGCAAACATGACCTGGTCGAAAGTGTAGAAGCCGGGTTCGCGGGTGACGAGCTTTTGCGCGGCTGCCAAGGCGCCGTTGACAAAGATCTGACGGCTCGTGGCGCGGTGCGTGAGCGTGACCTCCTCGTCCTGGCCAAAGAAGCTTACCTCGTGCACGCCGGCGACGGTGCCGCCGCGCAGCGAGTGCATGCCGATCTCCTTGGGGTCGCGCGCGCCGCACATGCCCTCGCGGCCGTAGACGGGGTGGTAACCAGCCTCGGGCTCGGCCTCGACCACGGCGTCGAGCAGCAGCTTGGCAGTGCCGCTGGGGGCGTCGACCTTTTGGTTGTGGTGTGTCTCGACGATCTCACAGTCAAAGCCGGGCAGCTCGCGTGCGGCCTGGGCCACCAGGTGACGCAGGGCGGCGATGCCGATGGAGTAGTTGCCCGAGTGCATGACGCGGGCGCCCTGACCCAGCTCGCGCAGGCGATCCATCTGCTCGGGCGAATAGCCCGTGGTGCCGGAAACGAGTGCGGCGCCCGTGCGCTCGACATAGGCGACGACGGCGTCAAAGGTCGCGACATTCGAGAAGTCGATGACCACATCGGCTGCCGGGGCGCTCTCGAGCTCGGTCAGATCAAAGCCGATCTGAGCAACGATGTCAAAAACGGGCTGACCGGCGGCATCGACAATGCCCTCGGCGGTGGTGCGGATGAGCGAGCCCATGCGGCCCGTTCCCATAATGACGGTCTTAATCAAGCAGACCAGCTCCCTTCAGAGCATCGGTAAGTGTGGCGCGCGTATCGTCGGCCATGGGGCACAGCGGCATGCGGTAGTTGGCCTCGATCATACCCATCTGGGCGAGTGCTTCCTTGACGGGGATGGGGTTAACCTCGCTAAAGAGGGCGTTGATGAGCGGCTGGCCGGCAATCTGGATATCGCGGGCGCGTTCCACGTCGCCGTCCAGGTAGGCGCGGCACATGTCGTGCACGAGCTGCGGCTGAACATCGGCCCACACGCTGATGGTGCCCGAGGCGCCCAGGCTCATGAGCGGTACGGTCAGCGCGTCCTCGCCCGAATACATGCGGAAGTCGTCGGACAGCAGGTGCGCAATCTTTGCGGCATAGGCGACGTTACCCGAGGCCTCCTTAATGCCCATGATGTTGGGGTGCGCGGCCAAGCGCTCAACGTTGCGCTCGCTGATGCCGCAACCGCAACGGCCGGGGACGTTGTACAGGATACAGGGGATGTCCACGGCGTCGGCAACGGTCTTAAAGTGCTGGTAAATGCCCTCTTCGTTGGACTTGTTGTAGTAGGGGGTAATGAGCAGCAGACCATCGGCGCCCAGACCCTGGTAAGTGAGCGACTTGGTGAGCATGGTCTGCGTGGAGTTGGAACCCGAGCCGGCAATGACGGGAATGCGGCCGGCAACCTGCTTGACGACGGCGGCGACGACAGAGTTGTCCTCGTCGTCGGTCATCGTGGCGCTCTCGCCGGTGGTGCCTAGGGTGAGGATGGCGTCGGTGCCATTTTGCAGGTGAAAATCGACCAGGCGCTCGAGCGCATCAAAGTCGACGCTGCCGTCCTTC
>CALGKS010000495.1 GCA_937930475.1 uncultured Collinsella sp.
TCACGGCGGCGAGGTCCTCGGGCGACAGGCCCCGGCTGTTCGATATCTGCTTGATCGTCTGGTTGAAGTCGACCGTGACGGTCGCCTCGACGGTGGCGGTCGCCCTCGCCTCGATCTGGTCGGCGGTCGCCTTGGCCATCATGTAGTCGTACTCCATGCGGTCCCTGTGCGCGAGCAGCAGCTCGCGGATCGTCTCGATGGACGTGATATCGATCATGTCGGGACTGGTATTGCCCATCACTCTGGTCCCGGTCTCGCGCTCGATGATGTTTCCGAATGTCGTCATATACTTCGCCACCACCTTCTGCCTGAGACCGGGCGGGTCGCTCTCGATGACCTCGTCGCACAGTTTCACCAGGCGGTCGATTGAATCGTACATTCCCATGTTATCTGCCAATCTCGCAGGTGGTTCCTTTGAATGCCTACGCGGACCTTATTTGATCCGCTTCCAGCCCTTCGATTTCAGGCGTTGGAGTTTGAGCTTGGGACAGCTCGGCCTGGTCGCGTGCCGTCTCCAGGATCTTCGAGCGCCTCTTCTCGGTGCTCTGTCGGTAGCAAGTGATCAGCTCACCCTCAGCGCCCGAAGGCGCCGCCGGCCTGTCCTCGGGATGCTCCTCGTACCATCCGAGCAGGTCGTTGGGGTCGGTGTTGAAAACTTCGCAGAGCGCACCTACGAGCTCTGCGTTCGGATAGCTCTCCTCGCGCTCCCAAGACTGAATAGTTCGGAATGACTTGCCAACTTTTTGTGCAAGCTCCTTTTGGTTTAGCCCCAGGGCTTCTCGGCGTTCTCTTAGACGAAGGTTCATCCTCGCTCCTTTCTACGTTAAGTGAATAGTAAACAAAAAATTGTCTTTACGCAAAAAAATGTTGCTTATTCGATTGACAGGGACAGAAAACTGTTCATAATGGGTTTCGACAGACAGAAAAACGTCTCTAAGGAGGAACGAATGGATTTCAGTAAGGAGCTGGCGGGGAATATCCGCGCCGCACGCGCCAGAGCTGACCTTTCTCAGGCTGAGGTCGCTTCCAAGGTCGGAGTGAACGTCAGCACTTTCGCGAAGTACGAGAGCGGCGATTACATTCCCGGAGCCGACAAGCTCTTGGCGATTTCACAGGTGCTTGGTTGTCCGCCCAACGACCTGATGGGCTGGAACACGGACGAGGCCGCCTAGGGATGGGGGAAGAGGAATGACAGGCAAGAGCTACGAGCTGCCTCACGTCGTCACGACGCTGGGCGGCATGGTGACGTGGGCGGACGAGGACCTCGTGTGGCACACGGAGGTGTTCGACTTCCTGGTGGACGCGCGCGACGCGTTCTACAGGCACGTTCAGGCCGGCGACAGCGCCTCTCTGGCGCGCCTGGTGAGGCTCGACCGCAGGCAGGCGCTCGACCTGGCGTCCTGCGACGTCATGGAGATCGACCCGGCGCCGGGCGAGTGGCCGTTCTGCGGCGGTCGCGAATGACCCGGGCGCTGCTGGCCTCGGCCGTCGTGATGGACGCCGCCGGGTGGGCATGCACCGCGCAGGGGGCATACGGCCTCGCGCGGGTGTGCT
>CALGKS010000496.1 GCA_937930475.1 uncultured Collinsella sp.
TCGTCATGCTGGGCATCGGAGCCTGCAGCCGCAGCAGGCTGAGCGGCGGCGCCTGCGGCATCGCCGGCGCTCGCAGCGCCCTCCCCTGCAGCAGCCGCGGCAGCTTTCTCGGCCGCGGCCTTGCGCGCCTTGGCCTCGGCGGCGGCGCGGACCTTCATGGCCTTCTCGCGCGCGGCTTTCACCTCGGGCGTGATGACGCTCATGGGCTCGGCAGTCGAGACCTGGTAGAAAAAGCCCTTAAAGTCAATCTGCATGTCGGTGATGGCAAGACCAAATAGGTCGTGGGCCTCATTTTCAAACGGGAATACCGCCGGATAATACGAGCTGATGGACGGAATCTCCTGGTACTGGTCGATACCCTCGACTACCAGGTTCTCGATCGCATAGCTACCGTCCTGCGCAATATGCTCCTGAGCAGCACGAACGTCGATAAACGTATAGACCAGCCGATACGTGCCGTCGTCGATGTTGCGCTCGGCGTGCATTTGCACAAAGCGCGCGCCGACGCCCTTGAGCGCCTGGACATGCGACAGGAGTTCGTCGATCCCGACGGTGGTATAGATTGCCTTTTGCATTACTCGGCCTCCTTTGCAGCGGCTGGCGTCCCGGCGGGTGCGTCGCCAGCGGCGGGTGCGGCGGGCGTCCCGGCAGGGGCGTCGCCGACCCCCGCAGCCACAAACCCATCCTCGCCCAGCTCAACGCCACCGTCCCAGGTTGCGGCGCCGCCCACGGTAAGCGGATCGCCGCCGGCGCGCATCACGGCCTCCTTCTGGTCCAGGATGCCGCACGCCTCCACGATGGCATCGATCACGGTCTCGGGGCGAATGGCGCACCCGGGCGCGTACACGTCTACGGGAATCGCGCGGTCCACGCCGCCGATCACGTTATACGCATCGCGGAACACGCCGCCCGAGCACGCGCAGATACCGCACGCCACCACGCACTTGGGCTCGAGCATCTGGTTGTAGATCTGACGCACGACGGGCAGGTTCTGCGCGTTGACCGACCCCGTCACCAAAAAGATATCCGCATGCTTGGGGTTGCCGGTGTTGACTACGCCAAACCGCTCCGCATCGAACAGCGGCGTGAGCGAGGCCAGCACCTCGATATCGCATCCGTTGCAGCTCGAGCCGTCGTAATGAATAACCCACGGCGAGCGCGACATTTTATGATCCATGGATGCCGCCTCCTAAATAAACACGTCGACGAGGATGGGCATAAGGTTGAGCAGGCCAAACACCAGCGCCACGCCCCAGCCGAGCTTAAAGCAGCTGCGCCAGGTGCTGCGTGCGAAGGTGTTGTCGATCAGCACCTCGACAAAGTACGTCGCAGCCATCACGACCAGGGCGACCACCCAGCTCACGGGGTTGTCCCAGACAAAGAACATGCCCACCCACATCAAAAACAGCACGGTCTCGCACCAGTGCATAAGGGTCATCTTGGCCAGCGTGCCGCCGCTCATCTCGGTGGCGACGCCCTGGACAATCTCCTGATGCGCGTGATGCGAGTACGAAAGATCGAACGGCGACTTGCGCAGCTTGATGGTAAGCACCGCGAGCAGCGCGAGGAAAATGGGCGCGCTGTACACGATGATGGGAGCCGACTGCCCCGTCACGGCGATGGAATCAAAGCTGTCGGTGGCAAGGTACAGACCCACGCTCATCAGCAGAACGGCGGGCTCGTAACTCATAACCTGTAGCAACTCACGATCGGCACCAACCTGGGCAAACGGGCTTTGCGTCGAGGCGGACGCCAACACCACAAAGATCGCAGCGAGCGTAACCATAAAAGCGCACAGCAGCGTGTTGGAGCCCGACACAAAGATGCCGCCGCCCACGACGGTAAAGATGAGCGCGCACGCCATATAGGTATCGTCCATGGTGTTTACGCTGGCAGGGGCCTTGCGCAGGAGCTTGGCCACATCGTAGAAGGGTTGCAGCAGGCGCGGGCCCACGCGGCCCTGCATGCGGGCGGACAGCTTGCGATCGATGCCGTCGATCAGACCGCCCAGAAGCGGCGCCAGCAAGGCAAACGCCACGGTGCCTATAAAGATGCCCACGACGCCCGAGCCTTCGAAATACTTGCCGCGCAGCACCGAGGGCGCGCTCATGGCAAGCCGCTCGGGCCCAATCCACGCGCAACACAGCAGCGCAAACAAGATAATGCTGCAGCACACGACGCTACCCGCGGGGCCAATACGCTTCTCGCCAAGGGCGTCCTCCGAGTACCAATTGCGCTTTTCGGCCTTCACCTCGCGTCCCATCGAGCCGCGGAAATGGCGATATTTATCGGTTCCCACGCCCGAAAGGTACACGTTGACGTGCGGCTTATTGCTCACACGGAATGAAGTCAGCAGCACCACGGCGATAAACGCCACGATAACCACCATCAGATACATGGCGTCCTTGCCAATAACGTACGGCACGCGGCCAAACACCATGGCGAGGTAAGGCGACACCAGGCCGCTCGAGATGAGCGGGAACGCCGCGCAGCACAGAATCAGCAGCGCAGCGATGGTGTTGAGCGCCATCCATTCGGTCTTATGGACATTGACCTCAACGTTTTGAGCCGTGGGGTCGACGCCCGAAAGCTTGGCGAGCCACTTGCCCCAGAAGTAAAACGTCGCGGCCGAGCCAAAGGCGAGCACCATGATCATGAGCACGTTGCCGGTCTGCGCAAACGCCACCAGGGCGCCCCACTTGGACACGAGCATGCCAAACGGCGCCACAAACATGCCCATGATGCCCAGCATCATCAGACGCGTCAGGTGCGGCATGCGGCTGAACATACCGTCCATGTCCTCGATATTGCGGCTACCGATATGATGCTCGGCCGTGCCCACACACAGGAACAGCAGCGACTTGGCCACCGTGTGGAACAGGATCAGGAAGATGGCGGCCCATACGGCCTCGGGCGCGCCGACACCCAAGCAAGCACTGATGAGGCCCAAGTTGGAAATGGTGGAGTACGCGAGCACGCGTTTGGCGTTGCTCTGCGAGATGGCCATAAGGGCAGCGAGCAAAAACGTGATGGCACCCACACTCGTGACCATAAAGCCGGTCACGGGATAGATGGCATAGAGCGGGCTGAGCTTGACCATCAGGAACACGCCGGCTTTGACCATGGTTGACGAGTGCAGCAGGGCGCTCGTGGGCGTGGGGGCAACCATGGCACCGAGCAGCCAGGTATGGAACGGCATCTGCGCGGCCTTGGTGAGTGCGGCGAGCGACAGCAGGACGACCGGCATCACCAGTAGCGCGGACTGCGCGGTTCCGGCACCAGAAAGCTCGATCATGCCCGAGATGGTCAGCGGCATGCCGTTAACGTGCAGGTACATGAGCCCGGCCAAAAACGCGATGCCGCCCAGCATGTTGAGGATGATCTGGGTGAAGGCGTTCTTGATAGCCTCGGGGGTGCGCGTGTAGCCAATCATGAGGAACGAGCACACGGTGGTGATTTCCCAGCCGCAGAACAACCACTCAAGGTTGTCGCTCGTCACGATGACGAACATGGCCGAGAGGAACAGGAACATAAGCGCCAGGAACTGCGGGCGACGGTCGGGCGCGGTCTGCCCGCGCAGCGCGGCCTCGTGCTCGTCATGGGCCTGGAAGTCCTTCATGTAGCCCAGGGCATACACGCAGATTAGGCTGCCGACGATGCCGACGGCGAGGACCATGATCACGCTCATGTAGTCCAGGTAGAGCGGCGTTGCCGTGACGGCTTCGGCCGCGGGCAGCGTCATGGCTGCAAAGGCGAGCGAGCCCACCAGCTGGACTATGCCGAGCACCGTGGTGAGCGCGTTCCTATATTTGTACGCGTTGTACAGGATGACGGCGCACAGGATGACGTCGATGACGGAGCTGATGATCGAGAGCACATGCGAGGTGCCGGGGGCAACCTCAAAGCTCTGCGGACCCGTGCCAAAAAACATGACGGCGACTACAACCGTCACCGCCATAATAATGCCGGAGCCTATGAGCCCCACCGCATCGCGGGCGCGGTCACCGCCCGCGAACAGCATGCCCAGTGCCGGTACCAGCGGAAACAGGGTAAGGAAATACAGTAGCGTCATACCATCACTCCCCCATGCAAAAACGCTGCAATTGTTTAACGTTATAGCTCAATTGAGGAGTAGCGGCGGCAGGTTTTCGGTCAACTGGGGAGTTTTAGGCGTACGGGGTAAGGGCACGTCCGCTTTGGAGTAGAGGGGCGGCAATCAAAACCACCCCTAAAAGGGGTGGTTTGCTCTTAGGGTATAACCCTTGGATTTCCGGCACGCGTCTAAAGGCGCCGGCCCTCACGGGGTTCGGGCCGCACTGCAGGTTGACCCGTGACGGGCCGGTCAAACCGGCGCTATTTGCGCCCCGGCCCCCTATCGAAGGGGTCCTCGTACTCCTTGACGCTCAGCCGGTCGAGCGCGATGTCGGCCTTCTCCTGCTCCCGGATGTACTTCGCGATCGTGGCCTCGTTCAGGCCGACGGTGGACACGTAGTAGCCCTCCGCCCAGAACTTCCTGT
>CALGKS010000497.1 GCA_937930475.1 uncultured Collinsella sp.
AAACGGATAACGACCTTGGTCTCGGCCCAGCCCTTCTTTTCGAAATGATGATGAATGGGCGCCATAAGGAAGACGCGCTTGTGCGTAAAGTGGAAATAGACAACCTGGATCATGACCGACAGGGTCTCGACGATAAACAGACCGCCGATGATGAGGGAAACGACTTCGGTGTTGGTCATGATGGAGGTGCAGGCAAAAGCGGCACCCAGGGCAAGCGAACCGGTATCGCCCATAAAGATGCTCGCCGGGTAACAGTTGAACCACAAAAAGCCCAGGCAGGCACCGGCGCACGCCGTGCAGAAGATGGACAGGTTCACGTCACCGTGCAAAAACGCCATGGCGGCCATGGCGAGCATGGCGATCATGGAAGTGCCGCCGGCAAGGCCGTCCAGACCATCGGTCAGGTTCACGGCATTGGAAAGACCAGCGATCATCAGCCAGCAGAATACAATGTAGAGCCACGGGAACGAAAGGCCGCAGATGGTGGTCGAAAGAACACCGAGGTCAATCGTCAGGCCGCCAGGAAAACGAATCTCGGGGGCGACGCCGCACCAATTGACGGCGAGCACGGTAAAAGTGACGCAGATGATGGTCAGACCGATCATCTTGGCGTGAGGCGTCAGGCCGAGCGAGCGACCATGCGTGACAGAGGTCAGGTCGTCGATGAGACCCAGAACGCCGGTGGCCAGCGTGGCAAGCAGCACGAGCACGAGCTCGGTGGTGAGCTTGCCCATCAGCAGGCAGGTCAGCGAGATCGCGACAAGAATGACGACGCCGCCCATGGTGGGCGTACCCTGTTTAATCAAATGACGCTTGGGGCCGTCGGCTCGGACCTGTTGGCCGATACCCTCGACCTTCAGCAGCTTGATCCACCACGGCATAAGCAGCAACGCAATGGCGGCAGCGATGCCAAGTCCCAAAAAGGCCTGATACGTAGGATACGAGGGATTGCCGAACATGGGCTAGCACACACCTTCCACAAAGCGGTCGAGCTCAACAAAACGGGAACCCTTGACCAGTACAACATCATGATTTTCAAGCGCGCCGCCCATGCGGTCGAGCACCTGCTGATAATCGGAGAACACCTGGATGCGGTCCTCATCCATACCCATCATACGTGCGGCATCGGCCATGAGCTGAGCCAGCTCGCCGCCAACGCACGCGAGCATGTCGAGCTTCTTGGCGGCGGCATAGGCGCCCACGAGCTCATGCATGCGGGGAGCCTCGTCGCCCATCTCGCCCATCTCGCCCAAGATCGCCATGCGCGAACCGTCACAGATGAGCGAGCACAGCAAATCGAGGCCGGCAGCCATAGACTCGGCACTGGCGTTATAGGAGTCGTCGATGATGCGTGCTCCGCTCTTGGCGCGCTTGATCTCCTGACGGTGACCGGTGATCGTAAGGCCCCTAAAGGCAGCATCGATCTGCTCGGGCGTCACGCCCAGACGATAGGCGACCGCGGCGGCCTTGACGGCATTGGGCACGGACTGCACGCCGGGAATGGCCAGCATGGTATCGACCGTGTCGCCCTGACCAAAGTCGAGCGTAAAGACCGGATGCCCCTCGTCGTCGACGCGAATGTCACGTGCGCGGACCTCGTCGTCGTCCGAGACACCGGCCAGCATCACGTCAATACCCGCAGGCTGGGCGAACGTATCGCGAATGAACGGCGTAAAGTCGTCCTCACCGCCCAACACCAGCAACGGCGAGAAGTCGCCGGCGGCGCACATGCCCTGGACAATCTCGGACTTGGCGCGGGCGATGTTCTCGCGGCTGCCCAGAATACCGATGTGGGAGGTTCCGATCTTGCTCACGATGGCAAGATTGGGGTTGGCAGACTGGGACAGGCGCTCAATCTCATGAAAATGGTTCATGCCCATCTCGAGCACCAGGACCTCGGTATCGGCCGGAGCGGAAAGCACCGTGAGCGGCATGCCGATCAGGTTGTTGAAATTGCCCTTCGTGGCCCAGACGCGATAACGTTTGGCGAGTACGGCGGCGAGCACGTCCTTGGTCGTCGTCTTGCCAATCGAACCGGTAATGCCGACGACCAGGCAGCCAAGCTCCAAGCGATATACGTGCGCCAGGCGCAGCAAGAACTCCATGGGGTCGTCGGTCAGCAAGATGGCGCATCCCTTGTCCTGCGCCAGCGAAACCAGCTCGGCATCAGGCTCGCGCGTCATCACGACGGCACCGGCACCCGACTCGATGGCACGGGAGGCAAAATCGTTGCCGTCGACCTTTTCGCCGGGGAAGGCGACAAAGATCGTCCCCTCCTCGACCTGACGCGAGTCGATAACGCACCCGCGGCATACCCGATCGACTTCTTCCGTCACGGTTCGGGCCCCCGTTGAGGCCACGAGGTTGTTGACGGCGATCTCTATCATTGCAGCTCCCCTGTAAACCTAATAATGCTATCGGCGTATTGTATCCCAGTGCCATGCGCGCGTGGTGCAGGGCATGTGAACACCCTTCAGATCAAACGGCAGACCACGCTCAAGATTGTAACCCCCTACTTCGTGCGCGGGATACCCAGCACGTCGAGCGCGTTGGCCATAATGGACTGGAATGGCACCGCGGCGGCATCCGAGCCGCTCGGCGTTCCATCGAGTGTGATATAGCACAGCACCTTGGGCGATTGTGCCGGCGCAAAGCCCATAAAGGACGACATGTAGTTCTCCTTGAGGTAACCGCCGTTCTCGTCAGCACGCTCGGCCGTACCGGTCTTGCCCGCCACGTCATAGCCATCGACCGCACCGCCGACGCCCGTGCCTTCGGACACGACCGTCTGCATGCACGATGTCACCTGGGCGGCAGCGTCCTCCGAAATCGCACGCTCGCCTTCACCCCAGTCCTTCTCATCGCCCTTGCTGGACTTATAGAAGTGCGGCGTCATCATCACGCCGCCGTTCGCGATGCCGCCCACGGCACGTGCGACCTCAATCGGCGAGACGGACAGCGCTTGGCCAAAGCTCATCGAGCCCAGCGTGGCGCCGTCGTACTGGTCGCGCTCCTTGACGATGCCCAGACTCTCACCTGGAAAATCGACACCGGAGCTATGACCGATACCCCACTTGTCCACATAGGTGGCAAAATCATCGGCACCGATCTTGCGTCCCACCAGGACAAAGCCCACATTGGACGAACGGCGCATCATCTCGCGCACGTCCATGGTCATGGTGTAGTCGCGCTTATCGGCGTCGGTAACGGTGTCGTCGCCAACCTTAATGCTCGCCGGCACCTCAAACGACGTGCTCGAACGCACGGCGCCCAAATCGAAGCCGGCACCGGCCACGAGCGTCTTAAAGACCGAGCCGGGCTCGTAGGCATCGGTAACCAGGCGCAAGTTCATGTCTTCGGTCTTGGCGTTTTCCAGATCGGTCTGGTCATATGTCGGATACGAGCATGCCGCCAGAATCTCGCCCGTCGTGGGATCGGTGACCAGGGCCGAGCCATTCTTGGCCTTGGTCTTTTCGACCGCCTCGGCCAGGGCGTCCTCGGCGGCACGCTGGATATTGACATCGAGCGTCGTCACGATGTCCACGCCGTCCACCGCGGCAACCTTCTTATAGGCGCCGCCCGCGATATAGCTACCGTCCCTCGCCCGCTCGCGCACCAGCGAACCGTTGGTTCCGGTCAAAAGCTTGTTGTACTGTTTTTCGAGGCCCGTCAGACCGTCGTTGTCCACGTTTACCACGCCAAGCACCTGCGATGCCAGGTTGCCGTAGGGGTACACGCGCTTCATGGCCTGCTCAAAGAGCACGCCTGGCAGGTTCTTCTTCTCCAGCGCCGCGACATCATCCTCGTCCACCTGACGTTTGATATACACCCAGGTGCCATCCGACTCAACGAGCTCGCGACAGGTCTTTTTATCGATGCCCGTAGCTTTGACCAGTGCCGATACCGTCTTGTCAACGTCCTCGATAAGCTGAGGATTCACGGCGATGTTGCGGCATTCGACCGACGACGTCAGCACGTTGCCGTTTCGGTCGTAGATGGTACCGCGCTTGGCATATAGCGTCTGCGCGAGCAAGCGACGTGCATCGGCGCGGTCGCGTAACTTATCGGCTTCCACGATTTGATAGTCGGCAAGGCGAAGGACGCCTAAACCCAAGCCAAGCCCGATAAAGCCCATGACGGCTTTGCGACGGGGCAGCGGCGTGCCCGTGAGCCATTCGGTCGACGAGCTCTTGCGCGGTCTGGTGTTATGCATTTGAGGACCACTCGAGCCACGGAGACGCGACGCGGGGTCGTTGCCATAGGACGGCCTCGCGTTGTAAGATGGCCGACCCGTTCCTTGATAACCAGAACGTCCCCGCGATGAGGGACGTCCAGAACCGCGACCCCCGTCGGAGCCGCGGCGATAGTCATTTGTCATACTCAGCTACCGTCTTGTTACTGAGCGGTCGCGGTCGAGCTGGCGCCCGCGGCTGCATCCTGCGAAAAATCAAGTGTAACGCTCTCACTGGGCTCCACCATGCCATAAGCGCCCGCAAGGTCGCGAATGCGCGTGTCGGC
>CALGKS010000498.1 GCA_937930475.1 uncultured Collinsella sp.
ACAATATCGAGGTCGGCGGCGTGTCGGGCGTGGTCCAAGACATCACCTGGCGCCACACGACCATCGAGGATGCCTGCGGGCAGACCATCATTGTGCCCAACTCCAACATCTCCAAGAACACGCTCGTGCATCTGATGCCCTTTGGGCGCGTGGCCGTGCCCGTTGCCGTAAAGGACACGTCTAAGTGGGCCTCGCTGGACGCGCTGGCAGATGAGCTTACCGACGCCACCAAGGCCGCGGTGCTTCCCATCTCTGGCTTTGACAAGGAGCCGTACGTGCTCTTTAGCGAGATCGGCGACTTTGGCGTCAAGGGCAAAATCATCTTTATCGTCAGCGACGATAGCACCACCTTCACGGCAGCCGACGCCTGCATTCGTGCCATCGCCCCCATCATCGCCTAAACTACCACAAAGGGGACAGGCACCTTTGTGGTAGTTTCGCATCGTGGTACCATGGTTCATATCGTTGTTTAAACGACTAAGGGAGTAGACATCATGGAAGAGGCCTATCGTCAAGCACGCAAGCGCGGCGAGCAGGGACGCCGTCGCGCCATCAGCCAAAGCGAGCACCCGTACCTTACGGACCTCGACAGCTTGGTTGCCCAGCTCCCCTTAGGTCAGCGAGAGAGCGTCGGCCTGCGGGATATTCCGCTCGAAATGGTCGTCGGCACGGTTACCAAGGGCCGTCAGTCTGCCTTTTCGTGCAACTTTATGCCCCTGTTGCCATTTAGCACCGAGTTCGCCCGCAAGTGGTCCAACCTCTACGACATCCAGGTGACCGAGGGCTATCGCGACCCCATCATCGTCACCGAGTTCATGCATCGGTTCTACGTCCAGGAGGGCAACAAGCGCGTCAGCGTCCTCAAATTCCTGGACGCCCCGACGGTTTCGGCCAAGGTCACCCGTCTCTACCCCGGCAAATGGGATTCCGTCGAAAGCCGCCTGTACGGCGAGTTCTGCGCGTTTTGGCGCGTCTGTCCCCTATACGAGATCGAGTTCTCGCGTGAGGGAAGCTACGAGACGCTCGCCAAGATGCTCGGTCAGAACCTTATCGAAAAATGGCCACAGAAAAAGGTCGACTACCTGCGCCACACCTTCCTGCTCTTTAAGCGCGCCTACCTGCGCGCCGGCGGCGACCATCTGGACATTACGCCCGCCGACGCTATGCTCGTTTACCTCAACGTGTACAACCAAGACCGCCTGCTGGACACGCCGACGGATATCGTCGTAAACCGCCTGTGCAAGATTTGGCGCGAGTTGGTCATTGCCGGCAAAAGTGATGAGGAGAAGGTCGATCTTGTCGAGGCACCGAGTGTCGATGAGGAAGAGGCGCCCGCCAAGTCCACCTCCGGCGTGCTCAACTTCTTTATGGGCAAGACCGTCTACTCGGCGGCCAACCCTCTGCGCATCGCCTTTATCCATGAGTTCCCCTGTGCGACGTCGAGCTGGGACAGCCTGCACGACCAAGGGCGTCAGTATCTCGATGAGCATTTTGGCGGTATCGTGCGCACCGAGGCGTTCGAGGACTGTCACAATCCGGACGTGTTCTACGCCGCCGTGGAAACGGCTGTCAAACATGGAGCTAACGTCATCTTCTCGACCTCGCACCGCCTAATGGAATACGCGCTCAGAGCTGCCGTTGAGTATCCACAGGTGCGGTTCCTTAACTGCTCTATCGGCCTTCCCCACCAAAGCGTCCGTTCGTACTTTGGCAAGATGTACGAGGCCAAGTTCCTCCTGGGCGCCCTTGCCGCCAGTATGGCGGACAACCACCGTATCGGCTACCACGCGTCGGTCTTCGCCTCGGGCGCGCTTAGCGAGATCAACGCCTTTGCGATTGGCGCCTCGCTGCTCGACCCCCGCGCGCAAATTATCCTGACCTGGGGCGATGTGCCCGCCGGAGGCCTTGCCGAGGCCATGTGCCGCGAAGGCGTGAGCGTCATGACCGGCGCTGACATGTCAAAGTCGCTCGTAGACCCTACGGCCTACGGACTCCACCGCCTGGTCGATGGCAAGGTCGTCGGCATCGCCATGCCGGTCTGGAACTGGGGCCGATACTACGAGCTTATCGTGCGAAGCCTGCTGCATGGCACCTGGGATGAGACCAGTGACGACAGCCAGGTTCGCGCCGTCAACTACTGGTATGGCATGAGCTCGGGCGTCATCGACATTCGCTACGCTCCGGGCCTGCCCTATCAGACGCGCAAACTGGTGCAGCTGCTCCGCAATGGCATCGTCGAGGGCTCCATCAATCCATTTGGCGGCGAGCTTCATAGCCAAGACGGCGTGGTGCAGATCGAGGGCTTTCCCCCACTGCCGAGCGCGCAGATTGTCGAGATGAATTGGCTGGCGGACAACGTGGTAGGCACCATTCCGCAGCTCGACGATGAGCCGGGAGTTACCGCCCTATGAAGATCCTTGCCATAGCAGATACCGAAGAACGATGCCTTTGGGAGTGCTTTCGCAAGGAGCGCTTTGAGGGTGTCGACCTGATTCTGTCTGCCGGCGATCTGGACCCGGACTATCTTGAGTTTTTGGTCACCGTCATCAACAAACCGCTCATCTACGTGCGCGGCAATCACGACGACCGCTACGCACGTCATGCACCGGGCGGATGTATCTGCGTGGAAGACAGCGTGTACACGTACCGAGGGATTCGCATTGCGGGCCTTGGCGGGTCCATGCGTTATCGCGACGGCGCCAACATGTACACCGAACGCGAGATGTCCAAGCGCATGCGCAAGCTGTCGCGTAAGGTTAGGATGGTCGGCGGGTGCGACATTCTGCTTACCCATGCACCCGCCGCCGGTATGGGTGATCTGGACGATCTGCCGCATCGAGGGTTTGAGTGCTTTAACACGGCGCTTGAGTCCTGGGGGGCCGACTACATGGTGCATGGGCATGTACATCGAAGCTACGGTAACGATTTTCAGCGCGAGCGGCAGCATGTGTGTGGAACGACGATCATCAACGCCTGCGGCTATACGCAGTTTGAGCTGGACGAAGTGCGCTACCCCATCCGTGGCTGGCAGGCAGCCTGGCTCAACTCGCAAACCATGCGCCGCGAGCTCAAACGCCACGAGGCCATCGAGTCCTCAACAGCCAGAACCCCCTGGTAACCACCACAAAGGGGACACTGTCCCCTTTGTGGTGCTTTTGACGCGATAGCAAGAAACCCGGTCCTGCACGAGGCAGAACCGGGTTTCTTTAGCAATGCTTACTTTGCTCAGGCAGTAACTGTTAGTTACTCAGCCAGGAAGTCACGCTGGACAGCGGGATCGACCTTGACGCCAGGGCCCATGGTGGAAGACACGGAGATGGACTTGACGTACTTACCCTTAGCAGAAGAGGGCTTGACGCGCAGGATCTCGGTGTACAGGGCAGCGTAGTTCTCGACGAGCTGCTGCTCAGAGAAGGACTTCTTGCCCAGGGGCACGTGGCAGATGCCGTAACGGTCGGCGCGGTACTCAACGCGGCCGGCCTTGAGCTCGGAGACCATCTTGGCGACGTCCATGGTCACGGTGCCGAGCTTGGGGTTCGGCATGAGGCCACGGGGACCAAGGATCTTACCGATGCGGCCAACCTTGGCCATCATGTTCGGCGTAGCGATAGCGGCGTCGAAGTTGATCTCGCCCTTCTGGATCTGGGCGACGAGCTCGTCGGAACCGATGATGTCGGCGCCGGCAGCCTCGGCCTCGCGGGCCTTCTCGCCCTCGGCGAAGACGGCAACGCGAACGGTCTTGCCGGTGCCGTGGGGCAGGGAGATGGAACCACGGATGTTCTGGTCAGCCTTACGAGTATCGATGCCCAGACGGAAGTGGGCCTCGACGGTCTCGTCGAACTTGGCGGTGTCGAGCTCCTTGATGAGCTTGGCAGCCTGAAGGGGGGTGTAGAGCGTGGCGCGGTCGATCTTCTCGGCAGCGGCGTTATAGCTCTTACCATGCTTAGCCATGTGCATTACCTCCTGTGGTTAAACGGGCGTGAGCCCTCCCACATCGTATCGTGTGCCCTATTGCACACATTTAACGGGCGCCCGATCGGAGCACCCGTCATTACCTAAAGAAATCGCTACTCAGCGATGGTGACGCCCATGGAGCGGGCGGTACCGGCGATGATCTTCTTGGCGGCGTCAATGTCGTTGGCATTGAGGTCCGGCATCTTGATCTCGGCGATCTTGGTGAGCTGCTCCTGGGAGAGCTGACCGACCTTGTCGGCCTGGGGCTTAGCGGAACCAGACTTGAGGTTCAGCTCCTTCTTGATGAGGTGAGCCGCCGGCGGGGTCTTGGTGATGAAGGAGAAGGACTTGTCCTCGTAGACAGAGATCTCAACGGGGATGATGTCGCCCTTCTTGTCCTGCGTCTCGGCGTTAAAGGCCTGGCAGAACTGCATGATGTTCACGCCAGCAGCGCCCAGGGCGGGGCCGACGGGAGGAGCGGGGTTAGCTGCACCAGCAGGAATCTGGAGCTTAATGACGTTGGCAACCTTCTTCTCAGCCATGGTCATTCCTTTCGAATCACGAGTGTGAAGTACTTGCTATATCGTAAGCACGCACGTGTTAGAAGCACTCCTGAGATGAGCAGTCACAGAAGAAGCACGCTCGCGCGAACGGACGAAAACTTAAGCGATGACAGCGACCTGGTTAAAGTCGAGCTCGACCGGCGTCTCGCGGCCAAAGATCATCAGCGTGACCTTGAGCTTGCCAGCCTCGGTGTTAACCTCGGAGACCTTGCCATCAAAGTCGGTAAGCGGGCCATCGGTGACGCGGACGGACGTGCCGACCTGAATATCAACCGAGGTGCGCTTGGGCGAATCGCCCTTACCGGGACGACGAGTCATCTTGTTGTACTCGTCGCGGGAAAGCGGAGCGGGCTTGCCGTTGCCGCCCAGGAAACCGGTGACGCCGGGCGTGTTGCGAACGCACGTCCATGCATCGTCATCCATCTCCATGCGGACCAGGACATAACCCGGGAAGATCTTGGAATCCTTGGTCTCACGCTTGCCACCCTCTTTAATCTCGGTGACGCGCTCCATAGGAATCTCGATATCGAAGATACGGTCCTGCATGCCCATAGTCTCGATGCGATGCTCGAGATCGGACTTAACGCGGTTCTCGTATCCAGAGTAAGTGTGAACGACGTACCAACGCTTAGACATGGTTTAGCCCCTCAATCCAGAGAACAGAGCAAGAGCCTCGCCAAAGCCAGCATCGAGCAGAGCGATGACGACGCCGACGACGATCAGAGAAGCGCAAACGACGACCGAGTAGTTCACGAGCTCCTTCTTATCGGGCCACGTGACACGCTTCATCTCGGACTTGACCGAAGCGAAATACTTCTTGGTGCGGGCGAAGAAACCAGGCTTCTCGTTCTTCTTGGACTTCGCAGCCTTCTCGTTCTTCTTGGCAACGGCCTTCTTGGCCTCAACCTTGGAGTTGGCGGCAGCGTTGTTGGCAGGTGCCGGCTGCTGAGCCTTCTTCTTGTTCTTCTTGTTGGCCATTTGGGTTACCTCCGCGCAATGCGCTTATACATGAGTAAACCGTAAGCTCCCAATTGGGAGCTTACGGAATAATGACTGGCACGCCAGGAAGGACTCGAACCCTCAACACTCGGTTTTGGAGACCGATGCTCTACCAATTGAACTACTGGCGTATGTGACTAGAGACTAGCGAGTCTCTTTGTGCAGCGTGTGGTGACGGCACCAGGGGCAATACTTCTTAATCTCCATACGATCAGGCATGGTCGACTTGTTCTTGGTGGTCGTATAGTTGCGGCGCTTGCACTCAGTGCACGCAAGAGTAACTAGAGTACGCATGTATCCTGAACCTTTCATTTCCGCCCCGTACGGGCACGAGTTGTTACTTTATCAGCTCCACGTAAGTGCTGTCAATGAAAACCTCGAGTCAATTGGTTCTCGGTGGGTCCATTCATATTTGGAACACATCAATGAAGCCATCGAGAGCTAATCGACGGTGCATCCAGGACCATTATCGATCCTCTCGACACCAGCAACGGCTCAACATCCATTGCAGAAAAGAACCCGGCACCCATATAAGTGCCGGGTTCTCTAAGTCAGCTATATCAAAGAGCTAATTTACTCAATGATCGTGGAGACGATGCCCGAACCGACGGTGTGGCCGCCCTCGCGGATAGCGAAGCGCAGGCCCTCCTCCATGGCGATCGGGTGGATGAGGTCGCCCTCGATGGTGATGTGGTCACCAGGCATAGCCATCTCGGTGCCCTCGGGGAGCTTGACCGTACCGGTAACGTCGGTGGTACGGAAGTAGAACTGAGGACGATAACCATCGAAGAACGGGGTGTGACGGCCGCCTTCCTCCTTGGTCAGAACGTAGATCTCACCGGTGAACTTGGTGTGCGGGGTAACCGAACCGGGCTTGCAGAGAACCTGGCCGCGCTCGATGTCCTCGCGCTTGATGCCGCGGAGCAGCAGACCGACGTTGTCGCCAGCCTCGCAGAAGTCCATGGACTTACGGAACATCTCGATACCGGTAACGACGGTGTTCTGGGTATCCTTGATGCCGACGATCTCGACGGGCTCGTTGAGCTTGAGCTCACCACGCTCGACACGACCGGTAGCAACGGTACCACGGCCGGAGATGGTCATAACGTCCTCAACGGCCATCAGGAACGGGAGGTCGTTGTTACGAGCAGGCGTCGGGATGTACTCGTCGACAGCGTTCATGAGCTCGCGAATGGCGTCCATCCACTTGGCGTCGCCCTCGAGAGCGCCCAGAGCGGAACCACGGATGACGGGGATGTCGTCGCCGGGGAAATCGTACTCGGAGAGGAGCTCACGGGTCTCCATCTCGACGAGGTCGATGAGCTCGTCATCGTCGACCATGTCGCACTTGTTCAGGAAGACGACGATGTAGGGAACGCCGACCTGACGGGCGAGCAGGATGTGCTCGCGGGTCTGAGCCATGGGGCCGTCGGTAGCGGCGATGACCAGGATAGCGCCGTCCATCTGAGCAGCACCGGTGATCATGTTCTTGATGTAGTCAGCGTGGCCCGGGCAGTCAACGTGAGCGTAGTGACGGGCAGCAGTCTCGTACTCGACGTGGGAGACGGAGATCGTAATGCCGCGCTCGCGCTCCTCGGGAGCCTTGTCGATGTTCTCGAACGCAGTGAAGTCAGCCTTGCAGCCCTCGGTCTCGGAGAGAACCTTGGTGATGGCAGCGGTCAGCGTGGTCTTGCCGTGGTCGACGTGACCAATGGTGCCGATGTTAACATGCGGCTTAGTGCGCTCAAACTTCTCTTTGGCCATAAAGCCCTCCTCTAAACAGGTCGTCCCCGGACGGGACTTTGCCTTTATACCATAGTGGCCTCTCAACATACTATTGAGAAGCCACCGTGTTACCTATGGTAGCGGTGACTGGATTCGAACCAGTGACGCCACGGGTATGAACCGTGTGCTCTAACCAACTGAGCTACACCGCC
>CALGKS010000499.1 GCA_937930475.1 uncultured Collinsella sp.
GCCACGGATGCGGACTCGTGGTGATTGGCCCCGAGGCTCCGCTCGTGGCGGGCGTAGCCGATGCCGTGCGCGCCGCGGGCATTCCCTGCTTTGGTCCGGGTGCCGAGGGCGCCCAGATGGAGGGCTCCAAGCTGTTCTCCAAGCAGCTCATGGAGCGTGCGGGCATTCCGACGGCCGCCTACGGCTCGTTTACCGATGAGGTCTCGGCTCTCGCCTATGTGCGCGAGCAGGGCGCCCCACTGGTCGTGAAGGCCGACGGTCTTGCCGCGGGCAAGGGCGTTATCGTGGCGACCGAACTTGAGCAGGCCGAGGAGGCCGTGCGCGAGTGCTTTGGCGGCACCTTTGGTGACGCCGGCAACACCGTTGTCATTGAGGAGATGCTGGTTGGCCCCGAGTGCTCGCTGCTGGCCTTCACCGACGGCAAGACCGTGCGCCCCATGGCCACTTCGCAGGACCACAAGCGCGCGCTCGAGGGCGACCTTGGCCCCAACACCGGCGGCATGGGCGTCTACAGCCCGGTGCCTATTGTGACCGACGAGGAGCACGCCACTATGGTGGCGGTCATGGAGCAGACCGTGGCCGAGCTTGCTGCCGAGGGCATCGACTACCGCGGCTGCCTGTACGGTGGCTTTATGCTCACCCCCGCCGGCCCCAAGGTGCTGGAGTTCAATGCCCGCTTTGGCGACCCCGAGACGCAGGTCGTGCTGCCGCGCCTTAAGAATGACCTGGTCGAGGTTATGCTGGCCTGCGCCAACTGCGAGCTCGATCAGATTGAGCTCGACTGGCGTGACGAGTGGGCCGTGGCTGTTGTCCTGACGAGCGCGGGCTACCCCGGCAGCTATGAGAAGGGCAAAGTCATCACCGGCATCGCCGACGCCGAGGCCATGGAGAACGTGACCGTGTACCATGCCGGCACCGCCGTGGTGGACGGTCAGCTCGTGACCAACGGTGGCCGTGTGCTTGCCGTGACCGCGCTGGGCGACACGTTTGAGAACGCTCGCAACCTTGCTTACGATGCCTGCGAGAAGATTGATTTTGAGGGCAAGACCCTGCGTCACGACATCGGTCTGCGCGCACTGCGTGGCCGCGACGCCTGGGATGCCTAAAGTCCGAGAGGAATGAGACGGATGGACGAGAAGAACGAAGAGCTCGTGGACGCGCAGATCGTCGAGGAAGATGGCCGCGCGTACGGACACGCCGAGGGCGAGCCGGGTGGCGAGGTTGTCGACGAGCCGATGCTGGTGCTGGGCGATGACGACCCGCACGATGCCGAGCTACACGAGAAGATTCTTTCGGAGGAGTGCGCCTGGAAAGGCAAGATCCTCGACGTCCACCGTCTTGAGGTTGAGCTGCCCAACGGTCACCGCAGCGCCCGCGATGTGATTCGACATCCTGGCGCGGCGGCCGTTGTGGCGCTTACCGAGAGCGGCAAGATTGTGCTGGTGCGTCAGTACCGCACCGCCATCGACCGCGTGACGGTCGAGATTCCCGCCGGCAAGCTCGATCCGGGCGAGGATCCGCTCGATTGCGCCAAGCGTGAGCTGCACGAGGAGACGGGCTTTAGGGCCGACCGCATTCGCTTTTTGACGTCGATTGTCACGACCTGCGGCTTCTGCGACGAGATCATTCATATCTACCTGGCCACCAAGCTCGAGTTCGATGCACCCAACCCCGATGATGACGAGTTCGTCAACGTGGACCTCGTGCCGCTGCACGAGCTGATCGACGCCGTGCTCGACGGCAAGATCGAGGATGCCAAGACCGTCGTGGGCGCACTTGCCTGCGACAGTATCGCGCATCGTTTGGGTGGTGCCGAGCTTTAACGAGTGGGTTGGCCCTGGGACAAAATAATCAGTAGTGTATGTCCCAGGTGTGAGAGCCGTAACGAGTTTGTTGCCGCAGGCGACCCTGGGACAAACACTACTGATTATTTTGTCCCAGGGCCTTGCTTGTTGTTAATTCTTTGAGGATCACATGCTGAAGCGTTTTCTTTCGTACTACAAGCCCCAGATGGGGCTTTTTGTTGCCGATACTGTTTGTGCTCTGGTGCTTGCCGCCATCGACCTGGCGTTCCCCATTATTCTGCGCAATCTGACCGGCGGGCTCTTTACCCAAGGTCAGGCTGCCATTATGCAGGCGCTCGGTTTGATCGCGGTGGGCCTGGTGCTGATGTATGCCATTCGCTGTGCCTGCCGCTACTTTGTGAGCTATTGGGGCCATGTGATGGGCGCGCGCATGGAGTCCAAGATGCGCGAGGACCTGTTCGATCAGTACGAGCGCTTTAGCTTTGCGTACTTCGATCGCAACAGCTCGGGCGACATGATGAGCCGCGTGGTCAACGACCTGTTCGACATCTGCGAGGCGGCACATCACGTGCCCGAGTGGATCATCATCTGCGGCATCGAGATTATCGGCTCGTTTGTGATCCTCTTTACCATTGCCCCGGTGCTGGCACTTACCATGGCTGTGGTGACGGCGGCCTTCGCGGTCATCATGTTTTGGCAGAACATGCGCATGCGCGAGGTCTTTAGCGACAACCGCAAAAAAATCAGCGGCATCAATGCGCAGCTGCAGGACTCTCTGGCTGGCATGCGCGTGGTCAAGAGTTTTGCGAACGAGGAGACCGAGCGCTCCAAGTTCCGCGCTTCCAACAATCGCTATCTCTCGTCCAAGGAGAACATGTATCACGCCATGGGCGTCTACACCGCGACGTACGGCCTTCTTTCGGGCGTACTGTACGTGATCGTGGTGCTGCTGGGCGGTTGGCTGGTGGCGCAAGGCCAGCTGCAGGCGGTCGATATGGCGACCTTTGCGCTCTATATCTCGCTGTTCTGCACGCCGCTCGAGACGCTCGTCAACTCGGCTGAGACGTATCAGAAGGCAATCGCCGGCTTTAAGCGCATGGACGAGGTGCTCTCGACCGCGCCGGATATCCAGGACAAGCCGGGCGCCGCGGACCTGCAGGTCACGGCCGGTGCCGTGGACTACCGCGACGTGTGCTTTAGCTACGAGGATGTTGAGCTGGGCGAGGGCGGTGCCGATGAGCGCCCCGTAATTGATCATATGGATCTGTCCATTAAACCCGGTCAGACCATTGCGCTGGTTGGCCCCTCGGGCGGCGGTAAGTCCACGACCTGCTCGCTGCTGCCGCGCTTTTATGACGTGGCTGCTGGATCCATCAGCATCGACGGTCAGGACGTGCGCGATGTGACGCAGCAGAGCCTGCGCCGTGCCATCGGCCTGGTGCAGCAGGATGTCTACCTGTTCGATGGCACGATCGGCGAGAACATCGCCTACGGCAAGCCAGGTGCCACGGCAGAGGAAATCGCCGAGGCCGCTCGCCGCGCCAATATCGATGCCTTCATTGAGTCCCTGCCGCAGGGCTACGATACGGTGGTGGGCGAGCGCGGCAGCCGTCTTTCGGGCGGTCAGAAGCAGCGCGTCGCCATCGCTCGCGTATTTCTCAAGAACCCCAAGATCCTTATCTTGGATGAGGCGACGAGCGCTCTGGATAACGAGAGCGAAGAGGCGGTGCAGGAGTCGCTTGAGGAGCTGGCGCGCGGCCGCACCACGATCATCATCGCCCACCGTCTGTCGACCATTAAGCATGCCGACGAAATCGCGACCGTTGAGCATGGTCGCGTTGTGGAGCGTGGCACGCACGAGGAGCTTCTCGCACGTGGCGGCACCTATGCCCGTTACTATCGAATGCAGTTCGAAGGTGCGCGTGCGCACGAGCTCGACTGATTGATATGACAGGAAGTTTATGGCTGATAAGAACCCTTTGACTCCGGAAGAAGTGACGGAGTTATTCTCCGAAATCGACGCATCCGGCGTCTTGGATCCTACGCTCGCCAAAAAGCGCACCGAGCGCATGCGCGAGAAGGAGGCTGCGGCCAAACGCGGTGACAAGGCGGCGTTGGCCCAGCTGCGCAGCGAGGACCGTGCGAGTCAGGCGAAGCATATCGACCCGTTGTCCGAGGACGACCCCTCGGGCTCGCAGGTGAGCCACACCATCACGAAGACCGCCATGGCCGTGGTCATTACCATCTTGGTACTGATTGTGGGCATGCAGATTGGCTACGGCGTGATGCGCCGTCTGAACACCGCGAACCTTTCCGAGAGTGTTTCGGTGGATACCGTTTCCACGGCGCTGAAGGGCGGGCTCGAATGGGGCAACGGCTTTACGCAGTTCCCGCTCGAGTTTACCGTTGACGAGGCGGACGAGCGCACGGGTACGGTTGAGGTGACGGTGCTGGACACGTCGTCTGCCAATGAGCTCGAACTCCTGTCCAACGGGCAGATTCAGGCGGCGGCGCTTGCGACCAACGCCCTGCTCAACGATAAGATCGACCGCGTGGTGTATAACGTGCACGCCTATATCGATGAGGATAGCAACATTCAGCACGATTCCTTCTTTGGCATGTTTCCCGCGCAGGGTCACCAGAGCGCCATTCTGACGTTTGTGTGGACCAAGAGCTCGTCGAACGCCACGAGTATCGACTGGAAGATGCGTATCGTGAGCATGGACGATACGATTGCTGAGCGCATTCAAAAGCAGGTGAACTCGGTGTCGTCGCTGATCGAGGACCCGGCGGTGAGCCAGACCAAGATCACGGAAGAGAAGGCCGAGCGCGATCTGGAGCATCGCCTGCACGGCCGCGAGATCTTCCGCGGCGGCAAGCCCGACCGCACGCCGTCCGATTTGCTGGAGCAGGATAAATAAGAAGCCATCATCCCGCGTGAGCCAAGTGCCCGCGCGGGATGATTTTTCTGGGACGGGGATGAAAAAATCATTCCGTCCCAAAAAGACTACCCACCAAGTACGCGCTTGTCAGAATGATTTTTTCATCCCCGTCCCAGAAAAATCATTATGCATAGAAAGTCATAATTATCATTTCGTAAACATTTCGATGAAATTAACGCCATGGCACATACTTGCGGTTACAATACCGCGAGGCCTAACTACACACCTTTAAGCCGGTCCCGTGAGACCGGGAAGGAGAACTATGGCGAACAACCATACCGCGGGCACTGCTGCCCGCACCTTCGCGCCCAGCGAGCTTTGCCAGCGTATGCTGGCCAAAACCAGCAAGGGCACCTGCGGTCCCTGCATCCTGTATCTTGAGGATGGGACCATTTTTTATGGACGTGCATGCGGCGCCGAGGGCACCGCGACCGGCGAAGTCTGCTTCAACACCTCGCTCGAGGGCTACTTTGAGGTCATGACCGACCCGAGCTATGCCGGCCAAATCGTAACCATGACCTATCCGCAGATCGGCAACTACGGCATCGACGAGACCGACGTCCAGTCGGCTTTCCCCGGCGATACCGCTCGTCCCGCGAGCGCTCCGGCCATTCGCGACATGTGCGCCACGCCTTCCAACTGGCGCTCGGCCGTTAGCGTGCCGGAGTATCTACGTGTTCACGGCATTGTCGCCATCGAGGGCGTCGATACTCGCGCCCTGGTGCGTCACCTGCGCGACAACGGTTCCAAGATGGGCATTATCTCGACTGAGATTTTCGACGTCGACGGGCTTGCCGAGCGTCTGGCCGCAGCACCCACGCTGGTGGGCGAGAACCTGGTCAAGACCGTGAGCTGCCCCGAGCCTCACGAGTTCGCAGCCGCCGACCTGCCCGCCACGCATGACTTTGCACTTGCCGCCGCTGCTCCTGCTCGCCACAAAGTAGTCGCCTACGACTGCGGCGTGAAGCGCGGCCTTCTGGAGGGCCTGGTCCGCGCCGGCTGCGACCTTACCGTCGTGCCGTGGGACACGCCCGCGAGTGAGGTGCTCGGCATGAACCCCGACGGCGTCTTTTTGTCCAACGGCCCCGGCGACCCCGATGCCGTGGTGGAGACCTACGAGCAGGTGCAGCAGCTGATCGGCAAGGTTCCGGTCTTTGGCATTTGCCTGGGTCACCAGATGATCAGCCTGGCTTGCGGCGCTCAAATGGAAAAGCTTAAGTTCGGCCACCGCGGCGGTAACCAGCCGGTTATGAACCTGGTGAGCCGCCGCGTGGAGATCACCGCGCAAAACCACGGCTTTGGCCTGCTGTTCCCCAGCTTGGGCAAGTTGATCCCCGAGCTTTCTGGCGGCGAGACCGAGCATGCGTCCGATGGCGACCTGCGCGCCTGGGTGCGCCGCGGCATCGCGCCGGTCGTGATGAACGAGCGCTTCGGCCGCATTCGCCTGACGCATGTGAACCTCAACGACGGCACCGCCGAGGGCATCCAGCTGCTCGACGCTCCGTGCTTCTCGGTCCAGTACCACCCCGAGGCCTCGCCCGGCCCCACCGATGCCCACTATCTCTTTACCGCCTTTACGCGACTCATGGACGGCGAGGAGAACTACCTGGACATCGACACCGCGAAGGACCGCCTGCAGGGGTGGAATTTCGCCGAGACCGACGATGGTTCCGCCGTTCTACCGAACGGCGGAC
>CALGKS010000500.1 GCA_937930475.1 uncultured Collinsella sp.
GAGTGCGGCACCGTCAGCGGCCACGGCCTCAACAGCAGCGGCCTGGCGCTCTGCACGATCCCACGCACCCGAGCGGCCGCCCTCCTTGTGCAGCAGGCGCACGTCGACGATCTCCATGCCGCGGTCGACGGCCTTGCACATGTCGTAGATCGTTAGGCACGCAGCGCTCGCGCCGGTCAGAGCCTCCATCTCAATACCCGTCTTGCCCGTCACGCCCGCCGTAACCAGCACGTGAAAGCCAACCTGCCCGTCCGTGCGCGCCGGCGCCCAGCCCTCGGGCACGTCCTCGGCCGGCGTTCCCGCCGGAGCGATGGGCGCAATGTCGCACTTGCTCTTGGTAATGAGCAGCGGATGGCACATGGGGATGATGTCGCTCGTGCGCTTGATAGCCATGATGCCCGCCACGCGCGCGCAGGCAAGCACGTCGCCCTTCTTGGCGCGGTCCTGCAGCACCATGGCCTGCGTCTCGGGATGCATGAGAATGGTGCCCTCGGCAATGGCAATGCGATGCGTCTCGGCCTTGTCGGACACGTCGACCATGCGCACCTCACCCTTGGCGTCCACGTGCGTCAGCTCGTCGCGACGGGCGTCACGGGCGGGCTCGGCGACAGCGCTGGCAGTCGTCTGTGCGGACGCGTCGGCGTTGCCAGCATTCGCCGCAGCCGTGACTTTGTGGGCAGACATCGCGGCCCTGCGAGCGACCTTGGTGGCATCGGCGTACCTGCTCTTGGCCATATGATCATCCTCCGATTTGGGACATAAATCGTTGCGTGCCCTCAATTATCGCGTGTTCCTGCGGTTTGTGGGCCACGGCATCGCGCCAAATCGAAAGCACCTGCATATCATCACCACGGCGCAGCGCGTCACGCACCGAATACTCGGCATCGCTGAACAGGCACGGACGCACGTTTCCATCGGCCGTCAGGCGCAGACGGTTGCAATTCGCGCAAAAATGATTGGACATGGCGCTGATAAAGCCGACCGTTCCCGCCGCACCCGGAAAGTGCCAGTAGCGCGCAGGGCCCGCGCCGGCAGGAGCGTCGTTGATGTCGAGCGGCTCGAGCTCGCCTAGGCCCACCGCGGCGGCCCCGGCATTGATGCGCGTCCGCAGCTCGTCGCTCGGCACGGTGTCGCTCGCGTCCCACAACTCGGGATTGAGCGCGGGCGCATGCGGGTCCACGGCGCAATGCGAGCTCGTGCGCTCGTCGCCAATGGGCATGTATTCGATAAAGCGCAGGTGGATGGGGCGGTCGAACGTGAGCCGCGCGAGGGCCGCCACATCCTGGTTGAGCCGGCGCACCACAACACAGTTGACCTTAACGGGCTCAAAGCCCCAAGCCAGCGCCGCGTCGATGCCAGCCATGGTCTGCTCGAGCCGACCCAGGCGCGTGATCTTTCTAAAGAGCGTAGGATCGAGTGTGTCGAGCGAAATGTTGACGCGGTTAAGCCCGGCATCTTTGAGCTGCGGTGCCAGCTTGGGCAGCAGAGCGCCGTTGGTGGTAAGCGAGATGTCCTCGATATGCGGAATCGCGCGGATGTCGCGAATGAGCGGGATGATACGGCGGCTGACCAGCGGCTCGCCACCCGTCAGGCGCACGCGGCGAATGCCCTCCCCCGCCACCAAGCGCACAAAGCGGGCGATTTCCTCGGCACTGAGTAGCTCATCGTGCGCGCGGGGCGTCACGCCGTCTGCCGGCATGCAGTAAATGCAGCGAAAATTGCACTTGTCGGTAACGGCAATGCGCAGGTAGTTGATATCGCGGCCAAAACCGTCATGTTGCACGTGCCCGTCCACGCAGCCCTCCCCTCACGCTGACCTTTATTCTTCGGGGAATATAGTACCGCACGGGAAGAATGGGTCGACATGCGTACGACACGAAAGACCTTTGCGAGCAAGACCGGCTTCCCAAGCCCATCCTCAACACACAAACCATCACAACATTCGATGCTTTTCCCTATTTTGGCAAAAAACGTCGAATGTTGTGATGATTTGCCTGCCCGCAGCACCCCGTAGAAGGGCCGAAACGCCCCTAAAGGCCGCCGTCCCAGTGTCGAATCACGAATTCTCGCAGGTCATTCTGACGTTTCTGGAACGCTTCGCTTCGGTCGCACCTGAGGCCCATAGCAAGCGCGATGGCGTTCATCGCCCGGTGCAATTGCAGCTGATGGGCAAACTGAGTCCCGGTGAGGACGATCATCCTAAAGCCCAGCGCGCTCAGCACGGTCATACGCTCCGCATCCGACGCGCTGCGCTGTTTATCAAGATGGTCCGAACCGTTGTATTCAATTCCCGTACCGCTCGCAGGCGCATATACGTCAATCTCGAAATACCCGGCCTTAGCGAGATACTTGAACTCGCTGGGAACATCGACCCGATGGTTGAGCTCGATCTTGGCGTATCCCAGCCCTCCCTGGGAACGTTTTGCTACGACCATGATTGAGGTGGCCGTCTCCATGGGCGATCGCGCGCCATCGTGCACGCGTTTGAGCACGGCGGCCGCGCGTATGGCCCCCTGACGAGATCGGTTCTCATTGCAATAAGCAATCAAATCGGCAACGGTATACCTCTGCCCCATCTCGATATAATCGCCTGTCGACAGATGATTCAAATGGTATCGGGCACAGATTTCGTAGCCATATTCCAGCTGCTCGGGCTCGCTCATCCACGAACCCGCTTGGACAAAGCACATGACCTCATCAACCACTAGAAGGCCCTCCGCCACCTCGATAAGATGGCCTGGGGGTACCGGCGCCCCAAACACGTGGCACCTAAATCCAGCCGGCGTCGAGCGCTCAAAATCGAAGTTAACGAGCGTATCGATATGATCGAGCTCTTCTCGTGGAATACCAAGCGAAACCAGATAGTCGGTAACGATCCCAACTGCCGTCGAAGCCCTCAGCCCCTTGGCATCGAGCCCCAATTTGGGCAGGCCCGCGGTCGGCTCCGCCTCGCTAGCAAGCGAGTCCTCATCGTATAGGCTGCTTGCTCGCGAGAGCGGCTCGGACGGGCGCGCCACGTTGTGGTACATCCAGGCAGTCTTATGGGACAGGACGATCGGCAGGTCCATGAGCCCTCCAATGGAGTCGGATAACCAACCTTATTCCCCTGCCCACGGGTCCGCACACCTGCGTGCGCAAGAAAGCGATTCCACCCGATCGAGTGGCAGAAAAACCATCACAACATTCGATGCTTTTCCCGATTTTGTCAAAAAACGTCGAATGTTGTGATGGTTTGAGGCGAGGTGAGGGGGCACGGAGGGGTCAAAGCATCGTATTCGGCAAGGCGCGCCCCCGTATTCATTTGGAAATGTCCGCGGTCGTGACTTTTTCGCCCCGCCGCCAATACAAACCTTGACTCTACAATCGTTGTAGGGTTTTCACTACACTGGTACGTAAACAAACCCAGCCAGAAAGCCCCACCTATGGAACACGACCTCACACGCGGCAATATCCTTAAGACCATCGCGGTCTTTGCCCTGCCCTATATGCTCTCGTACTTTTTGCA
>CALGKS010000501.1 GCA_937930475.1 uncultured Collinsella sp.
GCTTGAGGGCGACGGGGTCGATGGCCAGGTCGCGCGGGGTGACGCGGACGACGGAATCGGTCTTGAGCAGGCGGATAAAGAGCGTGACGGCGCTCGTGGTATAGGCGATGGCCGTGGCGATGGCAACACCGGCCACGCCCCAATGGAGCACGGGGACAAAGATGAGGTCCAGACCAATATTGAGGACGGTGGACACGGTGAGCGCCTGGAGCGGCATGCGGGTGATGCCGACGGAGCGGAAGATGGCGGCTTCGAAGTTGTAGAGCAAGATCGAGGGCATGCTCAGCAAAAAGACGCGCAGGTAGAGCGATGCGAGCGGCATGGTCTCGGCGGGGACGTTGAGCGCGGCGAGCATGGGCTCGGTAAAAAGCTCGCCCAGCGCGATGACGACAAAGCCCACGAGTGCCATGAGGATCGAGGTATGGACGGCGCGCTTGACCATGTTTTGGTCGTTGCGGCCGATAGCGTTGGCGATAACCACGTTGGAGCCGAGCGACAGGCCGATAAACAGGTTGATCATAAGGCTGGTGAGCGGAACGTTGGAGCCGACCGCCGCCATGGCAAGGGTTCCCTGGTCGCCCGAGAAGTTGCCGATAATGACTGTGGCGATGAGGTTCGACAGCTGCTCGAGGATGCTCGTGGCGGCAACGGGAAAGGCGAACAGGGGAATGTTGCGCCACAGCGAGCCGGTCGTCATGTCAATGTGCTTAGATGCGGTATCAGCCATACGCTCTCAATCTCTTATATGCTTGTTCACGCTTATTTGCGCAGACGATGATACTCCTAATGCGATCAGCCGGTACTTGAGGGGGAACGTTTCTTTTCTGTCAGCACATAGACTAGTCATTGGGGACGTTCTTAAACGACTAGTCGTTGGGGACGTTCTTGAATGACTAGTCGTTTAAGAACGTCCCCAATGACTAGGTGGGGGAGGCGTGAGACAATGGTGGGCGTTGTGTTGTCCGTGCTAAGGAGTTGCCATGTTGTTGTGTCCCGTTTGCCATGAGCCGTTGGTGGACGACGAGCGTGGGGCTGTATGCGCGGGCGGACATCGGTTCGATCGCGCACGTGAAGGCTATCTGTATCTGTTGCGCTCGTCTAAGAGTGGTGACTCTATGGGCGATCCCAAGTCGCAGGCGCGCAGCCGTCGTGACTTTCTGAATCGCGACTACTATGCGCCGCTGCGCGACGCGATGGTCGAGCTGGTGCGTGAACGAGCGGCTGCGCGCGGGGCGTCCACGGACAAGTCGCTGACTTTGCTCGACATCTGCTGTGGCGAGGGCTACTACACAAGTGCCATGGGCTCGGTGCCGAACGTTGATGCCTACGGCTTTGACCTGGGCAAGGAAATGGTGCGCCTGGCTGCCAAGCGTGGCGGCGCGACGTATTTCGTCGCCAACATGAAGGACATCCCCGTGGCGGATGGCTCGTTCGATATGGTGACCGAGCTCTTTGCTCCCTTTAACGAGCGCGAGTTTGCCCGCGTGCTGGCGCCCGGGGGCTCGCTCTACACCGTGGTCCCGGGTGCGCGCCATCTCTTTGGGCTCAAGGAAGTGCTCTACGACACGCCGTACCTCAACGACGAGAGGTTGCCGCAGACGACCGAGCTCGAGCTCGTCGGCACACAGCGTGTGACGGCTTCTATCATCCTCCAGACGCAAGCGGACATCGAGGCTGTATTCCAGATGACGCCGTACTACTATCGCACGCGTCCGGCAGACAAAGAGCGTCTGGCAAACCTGGACTCGCTCCAAACCGACATCGACTTCATCATCGCCGAGTACCGCCACTAACCTGCCAAAAAGAGACAGGTTTATTTTGGCAGGTTTTATCTGGGCAAACGTAAAGGGCCGACCGCGATAATGCGCGATCGGCCCTCTTTAGCTGCTTGATTGCAGGGGCTACGGGAGACAGGTGCCTACAGGCGATCCTTGTTCTCGGCCTTGACGGCGTGTGCCTGCTGAATAAAGAACAGATCGTACACCACGATGACAAAGGCGCCAAAGTTGATGGCGTCGCCACCAAGCGCGGGGAGCGTGAGCACGGCCTGGGCGAGCGTGGCGACTGCGGCAACAATGCCGAGCTTAAACGCGCCGTCCACCTGCGAAGGCTTGTTAGCACCCTTGATGCCCGCAACGCCTGCGGCAAGGTCGACAAGGCCCTTAGCGATGATCACGACCGCGGCGAGCATGGCATTCGGTCCGTAGGTGGACTCGAGTTTGCCGGTCGCGATGCCGGCGATTCCGATGACGAGGCTGGCGATGCCCAGAACAAAATAAATCAGGGCAAGGATTTTGAGTGTCTTGCGAGCGGCGCTCATGACTGGTCCTTTCGATGCGGGCGCGGAGAATCTGTCGCACCCAGGTTGCGGCACATATCGTGAAGCACATTGTAGTTCAACGCGGCGATGCATGCGTTTGAGAGCGCTTTGAAGCCCGTGCGCCCCAACCTTTCAAAAGGGAAAGCTGGGCGTAAGCCAAATCGATGGCAGCGTATGCGCGGCGCTGCGATGATGAGGCCATGGTAAGGGCTGGACCGAAGGAGGAGCCATGATGTACGGAGTAGAGCAGACGCGCGAGCCACGGTCGTTGGGAAGGCGCATGAGTGATTCTGTGATCGCTGCCGTGTGCACGGGATTGATGGCGGTGCTTTGCATTGGAATGCTGTGGACTATGTCGCATGTGGGACAATAACGGACGGTTGGGTGCCGGCATGAACGGCGCTCCGCGTATTCGTTTTGCTTGCTAAGGAGTGTCCATGGGTGTCGCCGATCCCTTTTCTGTTGCTCGGGCTGCAGGGCTCGAGCTAACCAGGGTGCCCGAGGGCCTTACGCTCACCGATGGCGCGATGGAGCTGCGAGCCGATTTTGCCCGCATGCTTCCGCGACTCAAGCAGGGCCGCCTGCAACAAGAGCTGTTGGTGAAAGCCGCACGCACGAAAGGCATTGCGCAGCCGTGGGCAATCGATGCCACGGCGGGCTTTGGCGAGGATTCGCTGCTGCTGGCCGCCGCGGGCTTTAGGGTCGATCTGTATGAGCAGGATTGTGTTATTGCAGCGCTCCTTCAGGATGCCCTAGATCGTGCCGCGGAAGATCCGGCGCTTGCGGATGCCGTGGCCCGCATGCGTCTGCATGCCGGCGAGGATAGCATCGCCGGCCTTCACCGGACGGCCGAGTTGATCGAGCAAGGCGAGCTTGCCGCGCCCGACGTGGTGTATCTGGACCCCATGTTTCCCGAGCGCACTAAGAGTGCAGCGGTCAAAAAGAAGTTTCAGTTGCTGCATCATTTGGAGCAGCCGTGCGCCGACGAGGAGACGTTGGTCGAGGCCGCGCTTGCCGTGCATCCGCGCAAAGTCGTTATTAAACGACCGGCGAAGGGGCCGCTGCTTGCCGGTATAAAGCCGAGCTATCAGCTTGCGGGTAAGGCCGTGCGCTACGATGTCTTGGTGCCGCCGCGTCCGTTGTCTGCCGAGTAGCGCTCAACGCGAGGGCGCAGCGCGACCTATTTC
>CALGKS010000502.1 GCA_937930475.1 uncultured Collinsella sp.
GCGTCTTTGGCAACGGCACCGTGCATGCGGACGATGCCCGCTCGCTTTTGGGCGAAGTTTCGGACCAGATTCTGGGCGAGTTTGCGCGTGCCATTGCCGATCGTGATGTCGCCGAGCTGTATGGGCTCATTCGCGCGCAGGTCGAGGAAGGCAATGACCTGCTTGAGCTGACGCGCGACCTGGTGGCGCATGTGCGCGATGTGTACGTGGCCTGCGTTGCCGGCGCCCGCGCCGAGCTGTTTGAGGGCGGGGCCGAGCAGGCCGAGGCGCTTGCTGCCGAGGCCGCTGCCTTTGGCGAGCATCCTGCCGATCGTTTGGCTCGCGTGCTGACGGTGCTCGACGATGCCGCCTTGGAGATGAGGGGCGCGAGCGACGTGCGCCTGGTGCTCGAGATCGCCTGCACCCGC
This sequence comes from uncultured Collinsella sp., assembly GCA_937930475.1. GTDB lineage: Bacteria > Actinomycetota > Coriobacteriia > Coriobacteriales > Coriobacteriaceae > Collinsella. Next base: position 408 of record CALGKS010000502.1, read on the forward strand.
CTGGCACGTCCCGAGGCCGATCTGACCATTGAGGCCCTGGCCGAGCGCGTGGCGCGCTTGGAGGCCATGGTTGCCAACGCCGCCGTTCCGGCGAGCGTGGCTGCTGCTCAAGCGAGTGCGTCTGCGGCTGTCGTGGCTGCACCTGCGACGACACAGCAACCGACGCTGATCTCGGGTGCCCGAGCTGCTACTCCTGCGGCGACCGCCGCCCCCGCTGCTACGTCCGCGCATCAGGGTGGCATGCCTTGGGACCGCGGCGCTGCTGTTCCAGCTGCCCAGCCTGCGCCCAAGTCCGCGGCTCCGGCTCCCGCGTCCAAACCTGTAACGCCTGCGCCTCAACCCGTTACGGCTCCCGCGCCTGCTGCATCGACCGTGCCGGTGTCCAAGCCCAACACTGCCGCTCAGGTTGCTGCCGCCGGCGCCGCCGAGACCCCCGCGGTCGAGGATGCCGGTGAGCTCCAGCGCAAATGGGCCGAGGTCGTCGAACGCGTCAAGGCCCGTCAGGCCTCCTACGCAGGGCTTTTGCTCAATGCCCGCGCCACGTCAGATGACGGCTCCAAGCTCACGGTCTCGTTCCCCGCGGGCTCGACCTTTGCCATCAAGATGCTCGGTCGCGCCGACACGCAGTCGGTGGTCCTGCCGACGGTCTGCGCGGTCTTCGGTCGTCGTACCGTCGACTATGTCCTGGATGGGGGTGGCACGCCGGCTCCTCAACATGAGGAGCATTCTCCATCTGCACGGGCTGCGGCATCTGCGGACCCGCAACCCGTGTCCTCGGCGGCCCCTGCATCCTCGAGCGCCAGCGCGACGCAGCCAAAAGCGGCACCGGTAGCGGCACCGACCCCGTCGGCGCCTGAACCCGCTGTGCCCAAACCGGCTGCTCCGGTCCCCGCGCCCAATCCTGCCGCCGCGCCTGCGCCCAAGTCATCCGACCTGGCCAAGGCACCCTGGCTGCGCTCCGACAACCCCGCCGGCGCTCCTGCCACGGGCAAGCTC